>JAHBXU010000126.1 GCA_019636315.1 Planctomycetaceae bacterium
TGCCGGCTCCCCAGCACGGTTTGGAGCTGGATGATCTCGCGGGTGACTTTGATGTGCTCCACTTCCGTGTTGCCCAGGTGCAGCACGCCAATCGTCACTTACACTCCCGGCTTGCCCTTGAGCATGCCGACCGCGGTTTGCAGTTCCTGGTTCTTCGGGAATTCCGAGACCGGCTTGCCTTCGATCTCAACGATCGCATCTCCCGCCAGCACTCCGGCCTTGAACGCCGGGCTCCCGGGCAACGGCGTCATAACGATGATCTGATGCGTCTCCGGCTTGTACTGCACCTGGATGCCAATGCCGCCGAACTCCTGTTCGACATCCTCATTGAACTCGCTGAGATCCTTGGGACCGATGTAGTTTGAATAGGGATCGAGTTCGGACAGCATGCCGCGCACGGCGGCTTCCACCAGTTGCCGCCGGTCAACCTCTTTGACGTAGTTGCGGTCGATCTGCTCGAAGGTGTCGACGAAGAGCTGCATCAGCTCGTAATCGTTGTCGGCAATGGCCGGTTCGACCGTGGGGGGAACCGTGGCCTCAGGTTCGTCCGAACGAACGATGCGCGTCACGCACGCACCGAGCAGCATGACAATCGACAATCCCCAAGCGGCCCGTTGTGCGTTGCGCGACATCCGACTTCTCCCACAGGAAACGACAGCGTCACTCATCAATCGCCCGGATCTCCAAGATCCTCACAAAGCCAGTGGTCAGCCGCCACCTGATTGGAGTGACCATGCAGGGCGAACTTGCCCTGAGGTTCGATTCTAGGACATCTTCGCAGAGGGGGCAAGATGCGCCGCGGCCGCTCCGGAAGGGCCTTTGGCCGTTCATTTCCCTAGGACGGTCGATTCATCCCCCGGGGGTCGGCCCTATCCGTGGAGCGACGGAGGCGCCTGATTACGGTTCGGGCTGTCAATAAAGCTCTGGAGAATGACCTGGGCGGCGATCTTGTCGCGGAGCGCTTTGCGACGGTCGCGCGAAAGGCCTGCCGATCGAAGATACTCGTCGGCCAGCGACGTCGTGTACCGTTCATCCCAAAATGCAACGGGCAGCGATGTGATTTGCGACACCCACGCACCGAGCGCACGGGCCTCGGCCGCCTGCCCCCCTTCGTCTCCGCTCATGTGCACCGGCAGGCCGATGACGATTCCGACCACGCGGTATTCTTCGACAAGCGTCCGCAAGAAGCGGGCGTCTGCCTCCGGATTCCAGCGCGTATAGTTTTCGAGGGGACTGGCGATGACCTGCCGGTCGTCGCAGACAGCAAAACCGATTCGCCGGGCGCCAGGATCGACGCCCAACAGTCGGCCGGTGGAGGGGACGTCTGGAGTCGCCGCCTTGTCCACCCCGTCGTTGGCTGCAGCGGGTTCGACAGGGAACCGTTCTTCGGCGGCCTCAGACATAGTGATCCCACCCGGATTCTTCAAGATGTTTCACCAGCCTGCGGATTGCGTCCTCATCGCGCCGCGCCGCAACGAGCGTGGCATCCGGCGTGTGGACGACGATCAAGTCCTCAACCCCCGCGGTCGCCACCAGGTGCTGTCCTTCCGACCGAATGATGCAGCCGGACGTGTCGACGCCGCCGTGAGGACCGACCGTGGTGTTGCCAGCCGCATCCTGTTCATGCAGGCGGCTCAGTGCTTCCCAACTCCCCACATCATCCCAGGCAAACGGCGCCTCCAGCAGGCAGATGTTATCCGCTCGCTCCAGGACGCTGTAGTCGATCGAGATCGACGGCATACGAGGAAATTCTTCGGCGAGAGCTTCCGGCCAGTCTTCGCGGCCGATGTGCCCGGCGAGTGTTTCGAGACGCGCAGCAAGCGTTGGCTCGAAGGCCCTCAGCCGCTCCAGAATGACATCCGCACGCCACACGAAGATGCCGCAATTCCAGTAGAACTTGCCGGACTCGATGTAACGCTCGGCCGTGCTGAGATCCGGTTTCTCACGGAATGAGGCGACGGAGTACGCGTCGGAGGCGTTCGGAAGTGCGGGGCCTCGTTCGATATATCCAAATCCCGTGGCGGGATAGTTCGGCCGCACACCGAACAGAACAAGACGCGTCGGATCGGCCTCCGTCAATTGAACCGCGCGCTCGACGAGTCGGCGAAATTCCTGATCGGGGCCGATCACGTGGTCCGCCGGCATAATGACCATCACGGCTTCCGGATCCTGTCGCAGCAGGTGGATGGCCGCCAGTCCAATGCAGGGGGCCGTATTCCGACCGCATGGCTCGATCAGGATCTGCTCACCGGGGATTTCGGGAAGTTGGTCCCGCGTCACACCCGCCTGAACGGCGTTGGTGACGACCCAGAATCGGTCAGCCGCGATGTCCGGACGGCATCGATCGAAGGTTGATTGAATCAGGGAGCGAGTACCCGACAGAGTGAGAAACTGCTTGGGAAAACTGCGGCGGCTGAGCGGCCAGAACCGCGTCCCACTTCCTCCCGCCATAATCACAGCGTGTCGCATGGAGCCGTTCGTTCTTTGGAAATCGAGACAAGACCAGCAGAAGGCTTTCCAAGTCCCGTCATTGCAAAGTCACCGGAAGCGTTGGCGAGGGGCTAAGCTGCCATTCCTCGCTGACGCTTCGGGTGACAATCGCGAGAGTTCATCAAGTCAATAAGTTGTGTTCGTTACCGACCGGTAAATCGCGGCGGGCGTTTCTCGAGGAAGTGACCGATCCCCTCCGCGAAATCTTCCGTTCGGAAGCTGGCCAGCATTTCCTCATTGGCTGTTTCGATCGCTTCCCCCAGATCCTGGAACAATGCGGCATACACTTGCCGCTTCATCACGCGCAGCGATCGCGGCGAGACGGTCGTCGCCAGCAGGCGAGCATAGCTCCGCACCTCGTCCATCAGCTGATCCGGTGGGACGACGCGGCTGACGAATCCCATCCGCGCGGCCTCCTGGGCGTCAATGATCCGGGCCGAATACAGCAGGTCGAGCGCGTTGCTCAATCCAACAAGATGAGGCAGCATCCAGCTCAATCCGTGCTCGGCAATCAGTCCCCGTTGGGCGAACGCGGTGCCGAAGCGTGCATTCTCCGAGGCAATACGGATGTCGCAATACATCGACAGCACAAAACCGAGTCCCACAGCCGGTCCGTTGATGGCGGCGATGATCGGCTTCTGGATTGCGGGGAAATAGCTGTACGTCTTTTGAAAGCCGTCAGGAACGCCGTCTCGCGGACGGGGAGCCACGAGCTTATCGCGAAGATCGGCGTCATCGGCCGTGTTCCAGTCCGTGCCGGCAATCCAGCTCAACGCGTCCAGGTCGGCGCCCGCACAAAAACCGCGGCCCGCCCCAGTCAGGATGATGACGCGCACCTCCTCCGCGGCTTCGGCCTGCTGCATGGCCGAAAACAGCTCCGCCTCCAGGTCTTTGGTGATGGCGTTCAACCGGTCCGGGCGGTTGAACGTAATCGTGGCGACGGAGTCGTCCACGTGATAGAGAATGGTCGGCTCAGCCATGATGGTCTCCGGGGGAACCGCGTCATCATAGCCGCTCCGCCCGACCCGAAACCAGCACTCTGTCCGGAACTATTTCGCCGATTCTTCCTGAGACGCCCGCTCGCGTCGCTCTTCCGTCGCGGCGTGCTCGATCGCGTCGGCGACTTCCTCCAGCGTCAGTTCGCCGTCGCCGTTCAGGTCGAGACGTCCGAACATCAGTTGAAACCGCAGGGGAACATCGATTCGCAGCACCCGGCCGTCGCCGTCAGCGTCGAACCGCTGGATCACTTCCTCAGCCTTTTGAAGGTACGGGGACAAACGGGCCGCGAGATCGCGCGGGATGGCGATGTCGAAATATCCGATCAGCATCTCATCCCACGTCTGCTCTCCCCAGTCGACTTCCTGTGCGGGGTCCGGATTGTTGAGATTCGCCTCCGAGTTGTCGTAGTGCGCCATGCAATGGATGCGAGTCCCTTCTGGCAGCGTTTGCGGTTTCACGAGTCGGTAGGCGGTCTGCCAGTTGAAATCGTAGCGCGGGATATCGAGCAGCATCTCCGACGTCCCGTCCGGATACATCGCCTGATAGCTGAATGCCTTTCCGCGAAGGTGCATGTGGGCGTTGAGTTCGAGTAACTGGACGTCGTGGCGCATGCGGGACGACGTCGCTTCGGCACGATAGTCACCGTCATACGGGGGGATTTTGATCTGAGCGTTCACCGCGCTGACCGAGCGCACCTCGTGTGTGACGTCATCCGGATTGACGAACACCATGCCGAGGCGGCTCTGGTCCTGCTGCTCCGTGCCGATGGGCGTGTAATGCACCTGAAACACGAGGAGGGAACCGGCCGGGATGCGCTTGGCCATACCAGCCGGGTACGGAATCGAGCGGACGCCGGGGACATAGGCGCCGTCATATCCGTGTGCCCCGCCGGGCACAGCCGCCCGACCCGATCCGGCCGGCACCGCAAACATCAACACGTGATGCACGACCTGCCGGTTGCCGGGCTGAATCTCCACCGCCTGCACCCACTTGTCCTCCGTGAACCCGGGATCAAGTTGAAAGTATTGATAGCGCACCACGCCGTCTGCTGGAACGGTGAACGGCTCTGCGACGATCGGCATGACGAAATCCGGTTCCCGCGGCAGTTGCCATCCGGTGACGAATTCCCGCGGCTCCGGCAGTTCGGCCGGGTCCCCGAGCGGAGCGCCGGAGGCGACCCAGCGTTCGATCAGCGACTTCTCGTCGTCGCTGAGACGCCGATCGTTGACAAAGTGACCATACTGGGGACTCGCATGCCACGGCGGCATCCGTTCTTCCTCGACGACCTCGCGGATCATCTCGGCCCAGCCGGCGGCTTCGGTATAGTCGGTGAGAGCGAAGGGGGCGATGTCCCCGTCACGATGGCATTCTACGCAGCGATTCTGCAGGATGCGTGAAATCTGATTGGCATATGTGACCGAGGCATTCGGATCGGGCGTCTTGCTGCGTCCGATCCGGCATCCGACGGGTTCCGTCGACGAAATTGTGACCGTCTGACCGCTCAGCAACTCACGGATCGCGTCCTTCAAATCCTCCCGGAGCGGCTCGCCTTTGGCATACCCGACGCCGTATTGATCGTCGATCCGCCCGCGGTAACGGATGCTGCGTTCTCGATCAAGAAGCAGCACCTCCGGAGTCCGCGTCGCCTGCAACTGGTCAGCAAGCTGATTGCCGGGATCTTTGAGAATGGGAAACTCGATGCCGTGACGCCGCGCAAACGCGGCGATCTCTGTGACTGAATCGTGGGAGTTGGAGTTGATCCCCAGGACGGCGACGTCACGCCCAAACTCACGTTGCAGTGCTTCCAGCTTGGGCCCGTAGAACTTAACCAACGGGCATTCCGTCCCCAGAAACGCGAGGACGACAAGCGGATGATCGCCATAGTCGGCCAGTGAGTGCAGCTGACCGCGGTAGTCCTGCAGCGAGAAGGACTCGACGACGGGCGGATCCGCCTGAGCGGCGACTCCCATAAGACAACAAGCGACGAGCGAAGCAGTGACGACACACCGGCGTACGACGCGCATACTTTCACAGTCCTCGAATACGGATGGGCCCCGGAAGACTCCGGCGAGCGATTCCGGAAGCTGTCGCTAGTCCTTTACCGCGGTGAGCGTCTCTCTCGAATTATACCGACCGGACGGTAGATCGGCAATTCCTTTATCCCACCGGGGATGCCAATGTCCGTTTCCGCAGCCGCCCCCTCACCGGTCGAGCGTCCTTGTGTACCGCAAGGAACTGCCATTGGTACACGCAGAGATCCGATGCGAGGGGCGCCGTCGGCGGTCTCTGCTCAGAGAATTTCGAGTTGCGGCATCGCGGGCTGATCGATCACATGACGCGCCACTTCAATGGCCGTCCGCTGGCAGACATGGAGCAGGTGCGGCGCTGCGGCACTGTCCGGTGCATACACGTCGGCGATCCGCCCGGCGTCTCCCTTCTCGCGAACGGCGGCGATGGCGGGGACTTCTCCCAGAAACGGGACCCCCATCTCGGACGCCTTCGCTCGTGCACCGCCGCGGCCGAAAATATCGCCGCTCATATTCTCGACGATGCCCAGCACGGGGATCTTCACCTGACGGAACATGCCGATAGCCTTCACGGCGTCCAGCAGGGCCACTTGTTGCGGCGTACACACAACAACCGCTCCGGCCAGACCGACCGCCTGCGACAACGTAAGGGCGACATCCCCCGTGCCCGGCGGCATGTCGATGATCAGATAGTCCAATTCGCCCCAGTCGGTCTGTGCGAGGAACTGCATGAGCGCTTTGTGCAACATGGGGCCCCGCCAAATCACCGCCTGTTCGGCCGGGACCATGAATCCCATCGACATGACTTTGACGCCCCCGGCATCGTGCGGCACCATGCGTTCGACAGTCCTCCCGTCGGGGGTTGGATACTCCTTGATCGCAGGATTCCCCTCAACGCCCACGAGGTGGGGAATGCTGGGACCATAAACGTCCGCATCCATCAATCCGACGGTGGCCCCAAAATGTTGAAGCCCATACGCGAGTGAGGCGGCAATCGTGCTCTTCCCCACGCCTCCTTTGCCGCTGCCCACCGCAATGACATTCTGCACGCGCAGTCCGATGTTGCCGCCGGACTGCTTGCCGCGAGTGCGGGCCACAATCTGCACATCGACTGCGGTGCCTGGGGAAGTGGCTCGACTGACAGCCGTCCGGACGGCGTCCGCCAGACGTTCCACCTCGGGGTAGGCGGGCGTCGGCAGACGAATGGCAATGTGGGCTTTGTCTGAGGAAAGGTCGATCTCACCGATCATTTGCAACTCGGCCAGAGAACGCCCCAGTTCGGGATCAATCACTGCACCCGCAGCTTGCTGGATGGTCTCGCGGGTCACCGACTCAGATGGCATGGCGATTTGCTTTCGTGCGTCCTATCCGACGCGGAATTGTTGTTGTCTGATGAAGGCCGCCGGCGGCAACACGGATTCGTGGTTCCGACGGCGAAGGAGAATCCGGAAGCGTGACACTGCCCATCGCCCACCGGTTGCATCGTTATACGGAACCTGCATCTGCCGTGTCAGGCTCACTCGTTCCTCGACACCTGGAGCTCCAGATTTTGCGGCAGACAGCCGCCATCCGAGTTCCTCCGATGAACTCGTCCACGAAAGCGGTCGCCCCCAATTCCCGAATCGGCCACTCCCAGGCAGCTTGTGCCGATGTCGCGACAACGATCACCGGGACGAAGCGATGGTGCTGGCCACGATGGAGCAGCCATCGCAGGGTTCCCGTGAGATCCGCATTCAGGTCAATGACGACAGCGTCATACCGCTCGCTCCCGGTGCGTGCCTCGAAATCCTGGATTGATCGGCAGCCAACAGCGGTGACGTCTTCTTCAAGAAAACGTCTCTGGAGTTCCGGCTGCCAATAAGGCGCGGACTCGAAGACAAGCAAGCGGCGCGGCATATCCACCCGGCGATCTTAGATCAGTTCAACCGTCGAAACAACTTCCGCCCAGCACAATGCGTTCCGGCGCATCGGCGACGAATCCCGAAACGTTCCTTGCATCACTCATCGGGTGGCGAGCTGAGATCGCAGTGCCAAACATGCTCCACAGACTTGTTTCTGCCTGCTCAGGCTCCGGCGAACAGCGCGTCCACGAACTCGTCGGGAGAGAACAATTCCAGATCATCGATCTTCTCGCCCACGCCGACGTACTTCACCGGAATTCCCATTTGCTGACGAATTGCCACGACGATCCCCCCCTTGGCCGTGCCGTCCAGCTTGGCCAGCATGATGCCCGTGCAACCGGCCGCTTCGGAGAACTTGCTGGCCTGCGAAAGGCCGTTCTGTCCGGTCGTCGCGTCGAGCACCAACAGGCTCTCATGCGGAGCGCCGGGCAATCGATTGCCGATGACGCGATGGATCTTTCCCAACTCCTGCATCAGGTTCTGATGGGTCTGCAGCCGACCGGCCGTGTCGATAATGGCCACATCGGCGCCAGTCTCCAGTGCCCGATCGACACCTTGATAGGCAACGCTTGCCGGATCGGCGGCGTGTGCTCCCGTGACAATTTCGCAACCCAGCCGCTGCGACCACAGCGTGAGCTGTTCAACGGCCGCGGCACGAAATGTATCGCCGGCGGCCAGCACGACCTTCTTGCCGGATTTCTGCAGGTAGTTCGCCAGTTTGGCGATTGAGGTTGTCTTCCCGACGCCATTCACCCCGCACACCAGAATGACCGTCAATCCGTCCTCCGCCATTTTGAGCGGCGAGAGTGGATCGGTAACGTCCCAGCGACAGTCTCCCGTGCCGCGGAGAATCTCCTTGAGATTTG
Organism: Planctomycetaceae bacterium; assembly: GCA_019636315.1. GTDB lineage: Bacteria > Planctomycetota > Planctomycetia > Planctomycetales > Planctomycetaceae > JAHBXU01. Next base: position 8,284 of record JAHBXU010000126.1, read on the forward strand.
ACTTCACAACATTCCAGATGTCGTCCGGTTGGACGGTCCGCCCGCCGTATTTCGCGCGGAGTTCGTCCACAATGCGCTCCGCCGCGACGACACCCATATCAGTGCGAATCAATCCGCGATGGAACTTTTCCAGGTTCTGTTCGTCGAGAATTTCCCCCGCTTTCAGCAAGTCGCGGACGTCCGTGCGCAGCACCTCCTTGGTCTTGGTGAGTGCACTTTTGAGTTTGTCGAAAAGACCCATGAGTAAGTTGATGGCTTGATGAGTTGATGGGTTGATGGGTTGATTTGCTCACGACCGTGTGAGGTCCTGAGCTTTGACCAGCGAACTGGCCCGGACGGGGGTTCCTTTTCCATGTCCGAGGCGTCTAAACCCGCCCATGACAGACATTAACAGCCTTGCGGAAAAAGAGCAGCATCGATCGGAAGTCTTCCCGGACGTGCGGGGGGGGGGGGGGGGGGGTTTCACCT
>JAHBXU010000127.1 GCA_019636315.1 Planctomycetaceae bacterium
GACTCCCTTGACGGCCCCGAGACCGAAGGCGACCTTGCGGTGGGGAGCTGGTGGGCTCGCGATGGCCCCGCCGGCCACAGCCGTCGAGCTTTGACTCTGGTCTCTCGATTCATCAACAACGCGAAACTCGACGTCGCTGGTGTTCACGTCCGGTGCGACGATCGCGATGCCCATTCGCCGGCAATCCTCCGTATGCTCGGCGATACGTTCGCTCGACTCCATTCCGCAGGAGAGGAGTGCCGCCATGAACTCGTGCGGGTAATGCGCCTTGAGGTACGCCGTCTGATAGGCGATGGCTCCATAAGCCGTGCTGTGCGACTTATTGAATCCGTACCCTGCGAACTTCTCGATCAGCCCGAACAGACCCTCCGCCTGTTCGCGGTCCATGTTGTTCGCAGCAGCGCCTTCTATGAACTGCTCGCGATACTGGGCGATAATGGGCAGCTTCTTCTTCGAGATCGCCTTGATGCACTGGTACGACTGAGCCAGTTCAATTCCCCCCAGGCGGTTCAGGATCCGCATGACCTGCTCCTGGTAGACCATCACCCCGTAGGTCTCCGCAAGGATGTCGTCGACGACCGGGTGCACCTTGGCCGGTTCCTGCCGGCCGTGCTTGACGTTGACGTAATCGAGGACCATCCCCCCTTCGAGCGGACCGGGGCGGTAGAGCGCTGACGTCGCGATGATGTCCTGGAATTTGTCCGGCTTCATCTTCGTCAGCAGGTCGCGCATGCCGCCCGATTCGAGCTGGAAGATGCCTTTCGTCTCGCCTCGCTGCAGAAGCTCGAACGTTCTCTGATCGTCCAGCGGAAAATCGATGGGCCGCATGTCGAAGTCCGGGTTCGTTTGCCGGACGTTGTGCACGGCCTTGTCGAGAATGGACAGGTTGCGCAGGCCGAGGAAGTCCATTTTCAGCAGCCCGGCTTTTTCGACGTCCGTCCACTGCGTCAGGATGTCCTCTTTGCCGGTGATTCGCTGCAACGGGACGTATTCGTCCAACGGGCGATCGGCGATCACCACGCCGGCCGCGTGCGTGCCGGCACTTTTGGCGAGCCCTTCCAGCCCCATCGCAAAGTCGATGAGCTCCTTCACCTGCGGATCGCGGTTGTATTCGTCCTGCAATTCGGGACTCTCTTTGAGCGCGTCCTTGAGCTTGATGTTGAGCGTGTCCGGAACCATTTTTGCGATCTCATCCGCACGCTTGAGCGGGACAGAAAGCGCCCGTGCGACATCGCGCACGGCCGCCTTCGCCTTGAGCGTGCCGAACGTGCCGATCTGAGCGACGTTCTGTTCGCCGTATTTCTCCTTTACATAATCGATGACCCATTGCCGCCGGTCGCGGCAAAAATCGATGTCGATATCAGGCGCTTCGGTGCGGCTCGGATCGAGAAACCGCTCGAACAGCAGGTCGTACTTCATCGGACAAACGTCCGAGATGCCGAGCAGGTACGACACAATCGCCCCGCACGCCGAACCACGAGCCGTGCAGGGAATCCCTTTCTCCCGCGCGAAACGGGCGAAGTCCCAGACGATCAGGAAGTAACTGGGATACCCCATCTTTTCGATGACGCCGAGTTCGTACTCCAGCCGCTCACGGTATTTGGGATCCGGATTCTCACCATATCGCCATGTGAGTCCTTCGTCACAAAGGTCTCGAAGATATTGGGCATCGGTCTTGCTTTCCGGAGGCGCAAAGACCGGGAAGTGCCGCTTTTTGAGGTCGAGGTCGATGTCCACGCGGTTCGCAATCTCCTGCGACCGAGCGACCGCTTCGGCCTGCCGGGGAAATGCGTCATACATCTGCTCGGGCGAACGGATGAAGAGCTGATCCGTGTCGATCTTCATTCGGTTCGTTTCGCTGCGGAACGACTTGGTGTTCACGCACAACAACACGTCATGAATCTCCGCATCGTCCTGACAGAGATAGTGCGCATCATTCGTTGCCACGAGCGGCAGCCCCATGCGGTTCGCCAGATCGATCGTCGCCTCGGCGCACGACTGTTGAATCTCAACGCCGCCGTCCTGGATCTCCATGTAGAAGCGGTCGCCGAACAGGTCGGAGTACCACCGGGTCAGTTGTTCCGCCTTGTTGCTTTCCCCGGACAGCAGCGTACGCGACAGTTCGCTCGAAGCGCAGCCGGACAGGCAGATGATGCCTTCGTGAAACTCCTCCAGCAGTTCCTTATCGATGCGCGGCTTGTAATAGAACCCCTCCAGGAACGCCCGCGACGCCAGCTTGACGAGATTGCGAAACCCCGTGGCGTTCATCGCCAGCAAGGTCAGGTGGAACGCGGCTTCCTTCAGGCGACTGGAACTCCGATCGCGGCGGCTTCCCGGAGCGATGTACGCTTCATAGCCGAGAATCGGATTGACGTCGTTCGCCTTGCAGGTCTGGTAGAACTCCAGCGCGCCGTACAGATTGCCGTGGTCGGTGATGGCGCACGCATTCATCCCCTGTTCCTTGACCCGCTTCACCAGGTCGGGAATGCGGTTCGCACCATCCAGCAGGCTGTAGTGCGTGTGGCAATGCAGATGGGCAAACGGGCGGGATTCGCTCATGGCTCTCCGTAACCGAACAATCGGCGCGTGCAACGTGGACGTGGATGGAATCGTGACTGGGATCGAAGGCCCATTCTACCACCCCGATGGACACAAACAACCGGCGCTTTCGCGACCGGTCATTCCATGCCATGTCCGGACGCTGCGCGGGCTCACAGGAAAACACCGAATTCCCAGGCCGACGGCTCTGCCGTCGAACAACACGGAGAAAGCGTTGAGGACGGATTGATCCTCAGGAAACATGATGGGCATCGACCGACCGCATAGCCGCCGATTGGGGGGGACACCGGCTGCGGTCTGGTGCGTACGTTCCATTCCGATCAATCGCTGTGCGCCCCGTGCCAGGCAACAATCCGCGACGGATCCGCCTGCAGATTGGTCCAGAGAATCGAAAGTCCGGCGGCACACGTCGGGAACTGCTGATCCACAAGCCCCTGAGCCGCCGCTGCGCTCAGCGTCATGGGACCGGAGAGATCGCATGACTTACAGAGGACCAGGTGCTGCACCCCGAGTTGTTGCGCGACCCACGCGGCGATCGAGTCACTTGTCGCTGACCAGTCATGCGGCAGAGAAATCGCCGAGCTCGACTCCGCTTGCCGTAGGAATTTTTCGGAAGCAAGAATTGGAATCCGGCTGACATGCCACGCATCCTGCATCCCATCTCGCGAAGCCACGACGACCGCGTCCGCCAAGATCTGGGAGAGCAACTGCTCATTGAGCGAGACGGCCCGCAATGCCAACCAATGAGCTTGCTCGTCGGTCAATTGATGCGGTCCCTGCCAGCTCCGCACAATGTCCGCCGCTTCACCGCCGCCGGACACAATCAGCAGACGCGCCGGTTGAAGCTTCGTGAAGAGTCCGTGCAACCGGACCGCCAGATCGGGCCGCGACAGCAGACTGCCGCCGACTTTGATGACGACCACTTTGGAATCGTTCCCCCGCGGCGTCATTCAATGATTTTATTGATGGGGAACTCGACAATTCCGGTCGCACCGACATCTTTCAGTTTGGGGATAATCGAACGGACGATCGTCTCGTCGATGATGGTGCTGACGGCCACCCAGTCCGGATCGGAAAGCGATGAGACCGTGGGATCCTGCAGCGCGGTCAAGACAGTCAACACGTGCGGCAAAGCCTGACGCCGCACGTTCATCATCAGCCCGACCTTTCCTTCCGCGGCAAGACACGACTGCAGCATCAGAGCGATATTCTCCAGCTTCTGACGCTTCCATCCATCGGACCATGCGGACTTGTTGGCGATCAGTCGCGTCGTGCTTTGCAGCACCTCCGCGACGATCCGCAAGTCGTTCGCCCGCAGCGAAGAGCCCGTTTCGGTGACTTCGACAATTGCGTCGGCCAGCCGCGGCGGCTTGACTTCCGTCGCTCCCCACGAGAACTCGACGTGCGCGGAAACCCCATGTCTGGTGAGATACTGCTGCGTCAGCCCAACCGCCTCCGTGGCAATCCGCTTTCCTTCGAGGTCTTTGACATCCTGGATCGGCGAGTCGTTGGGTACGCACAGCACCCAGCGGACCGGACGGCGGCTGACCTTGGAGAACACCAGCTCATCCACCTCGTGGACATCGGCGCCGGTCTCACAAATCCAGTCGTAGCCGGTGATGCCCGCGTCGAGAATGCCCTGCTCCACGTACCGCGCCATCTCCTGAGCACGGATCAACAGGCACTCAATTTCGTCGTCATCAATGGACGGATAATAGGATCGCGAGGAAAACGTGATGCGATATCCGGCTTTGCGGAAAAGTTCGGCCGTCGCCTCCTGCAGGCTGCCGGCCGGGATACCGAGTTTGAGAATCTGTTCTGGCATAATGCTTCTGGAAATCTGCGGCAAGGCGTGACGGTCACACACCGTTCCGTCAGCTGAGACTATTTCTTGTACACCTCCGCCGGGTCGAACACACGTTCTCCCATCACGGTCACGTCCCCGGTCGCCGGGTTGATTTTGCGGAAAAAGCAGCTTTTGTATCCCTCGTGACACGCAGCCCCGCCGACCTGGTTCACCTTCACCAGCAATGTGTCGGCGTCGCAGTCGAAGAAAATCGAACGCAGCTCCTGCACGTTCCCGCTTTCCTCGCCCTTTCGCCACAACTTCCGGCGGCTGCGGCTGTAGTAGCAGACCCTCCCCGTGCGAAGCGTCTCCTCATACGCCTCCTGATTCATATAAGCGAGCATGAGCACTTCGCCCGTTGCCTCGTCCTGAGCGATCGCCGGCAGCAATTCGGCCTTCTCGAAGTTTGGTCCGTTCATCAGTACACACTTTCCGTCCGTTTTTGGTCTCTCTTGAGAGTGCTTGATGCTCAACATAGCAGGCGGCGGCCCATCCCTCCAGCGGCAGCAAAAGGCCGCCTGCCTCCCGACGTAGGACGGGATTTTGGCACGGGCGTGTGGCTGCATGGTTCACTGGAGAAGCATGCACGATTACCGATGGCCGCCCTCCGTGCACGAGCATCACGCAAAGCGATCCCAAGCCGACGGCTTTGCCGTCGAACGCCGATGGGATGCGTCCGATGCTCAACTGGCGAGCATGAGGGCCGGCACCGGATCGACCGACGGCAAAGCCGTCGGCTTGGGAATGGCCGTCGCGACGACCTGCATGCCGGACTCATCCGGGCGAATTCCTCTCCCCCGATCCCGGTGGTCGCTCAACCTCACTGCTGCCATCAAATCTGACTGCCCCTCATCACCCGCTCTGTGGAAGATCCATGACGGTCGCAAACCGCTGCAGCACAACCGACTTCAGGGGGGCGAACTCCTCGGCATCGAATTCGCCTGAACCCACAAGTGTGAAGGCCTCGCGGCGAGCGGCGTCCAGAATTTCGGCGTCACGCGACAGATCGGCCACCCGCAGAGGCAACTCGCCGTGCTGACGTGTGCCGAGGACATCTCCCGGCCCGCGGAGTTCAAAGTCGATTTCGGCGATGCGAAATCCGTCGGCGGACATTTCCAATGCGTGCAGCCGCTGAATCGCGTCGGGGGCCGCGGACTCCGAGAAGAGAAAGCAATACCCCTGAAACGCTCCGCGGCTGACGCGTCCCCGCAGCTGATGCAACTGGGAGAGACCAAACCGCTCAGCATCGAGAACGATCATCAGCGTCGCATTGGGGATGTCCACGCCGACTTCAATCACCGTCGTGGCGACCAGCACGTTCAGCTCGCCGTCCCGAAAACGGTCCATCACGTGAGCACGGTCTGTGCGATCCAACTGTCCGTGCACAAGCCCCACCTGAAAGTCGGGCAAAGCTTTGATCACTCGTTGATAAACGTCGTCCGCCCCGCGGGGACCGGCGTCGCCCTCTGCATCACCCTTGACGAGCGGGCAGACAATGTAAGCCTGCCGACCTGCCCGCAGTTGCTTCTTGACGAAATCCCACGCCTTCTGCCGCGCCCCGCCGCCGGCGATGCGGCTGGTCACGACCCGCTGTCGCCCGGGGGGAAGATCAGTCATGAGCGTCAGATCGAGATCGCCGAACTGCGTCAGGCACAGGCTGCGAGGAATGGGCGTCGCCGTCATGACGAGGACGTGCGGATTCGAGGCGCCTGCCGAGATGCGTGCCCGCTGTGCGACTCCGAACTTGTGTTGCTCGTCGATGACGGCGACTCCGAGGCGGGCGAACTCGACATTCTCCTGAATGACGGCCTGCGTGCCGACAACGAGTTCCGTCTCACCCTGTCGAATGGAGGCGAGCAACTTTCTGCGGGCCGCGGCCGTCAGGCTGCCGGTGAGCAATCCCCGCCGAACGCGGCTCTGCTCAAGAACAGCATCGAGCGTTTCCGCATGTTGCACCGCCAGCAGTTCCGTTGGCGCCATCAACACGGCTTGAAATCCACAGGCCACCGCGGCCAGCATGGCGTAGACGGCGACGACCGTTTTGCCGGCGCCCACGTCTGCCTGGAGCAGTCGGTGCATGGCCCCGCCGGAGGCCAGATCACCGACGACGTCGCGAATCGCCGCATTCTGCCCCTCGGTGAATGGGAAGGGGAACAAGCGGCGAATCCGCGCGTCGATCCTGGCTGTCACCTGAAGCAGAGGAGCTTCGCTTTGCCGCTTCCAGGCCCGCCGCCTCATGGCGAGCGCCAATTGGAACTCGAACAGGTCGTCGAACAGCACCCGGTGTCGCGCCGCCTCGTACTCTGGCATCGACCGGGGCATTTGCAGCCTGTGAATCGCCTCGGACAGCGCTGGTAACTGCAGCGTCGCGCGAAATGTCGCGGGCAGTGGATCGGCGATCTTGTCGGCGAACCCTTCCGCCGCGCTGCTCGTCATCCGCCGCATTTCGTGCATGCGGAGCCCTTCCGTCAGACCGTATCGTGGAAGGATCCTTCCCGGTCCGTCCTGTGTCGCCGACGAATCGTCGTCGTCGAGCCATTGCACCTGCGGATGTGTGAACTCCCAGCGTCCCTGATGTCGTTTGGGCTTGCCGGTAAACAGAACCGGTTGCCCCATCAGCATTCGTTGCCGCATCCAGGGCTGATTGAACCACACGCCGCGGACGTAGTCGCCATCACAGTCGAGGAGTACGGCCGTCAACGTTCGTCCGCCGGAGACTTGCCGCGCGTCGACATCGACCACGGTGCCGCGCACTGTCTGCTCGACCTTTTCTTCCAGATCTTCCGGGCGGCGCACGTCCGTCAGGTCGAGTACGTCGCGTGGGAGACGCCACAAGAGGTCTTCGACCGTGTGGATGTCGAGCTTTGCCAGCAACGCCGCTTTTTGAGGCCCCACGCCGCGCACAAACTGCACGGGCGTCTTCAGTGGATCGTCATGTTGCGGAACCATGAGGCGTCGCAGATGCGAATGTTCGTTGCCGCCGGGGGTCGACTACTCTCCAAAGCCCAGCCGTCGCTCGACTGCCTGGCTCAGCGTCTCGCGAACGAGTTCCACAGGAATGCGGTCATAGACCTGCGCGAAGAATCCTTCCACAATCAGATGCATGGCCTCATAGCGCGACATGCCGCGGCACATTGCATAGAAGATCTGTTCTTCATCCACGCGGCCGGCCGTCGCTCCATGCGTACAGCGAACGTCGTCGGCTTCGATCTCCAGGCCGGGGATGGCGTCGGCCCGTGCGTCGCGGCTCAGCATCAGCGCGTCGTTCCGCTGATAGCCGTCCGTCTTCTGTGCATCCGGGTCGACCTTGATCATCCCACGCCAGATGACGCGCGACTTGTCGCGACACACTTCTTTATAGAGAAGATCGCTGCGCGTGTCCGGTTGGTGGTGCGTCTGTTGAGTGTAGTAAGAGAGAAGTTGCCGATCGGTGGCGAAGGTGACCCCGTTCACTTCGGCGTGCGCCCCGCGACCGTCGAGGTGGACGTCCTGATGAATGTGCGCCAACTTGGCGCCCAGCGCCCCGACGGTCCACTGCAACATGGCGTCCCGCGCGACGCGTCCTGCCTGGTGGGCGAAATGTCGGACGCTCTCATTCCAGTTCTGAAGCTGCACATATCGGAGCCGCGCTCCCTGTCCCAGAATCAATTCCACCGCTCCGACATGTAATCCGGGAGCATCCGCCTGAGCGGATGCGGTTTCTTCCAGAAGCGTTGCGGAGGCGCCTTCTTCCAGAATGACGAGTGTGTGGGAGAAGTCGGCAGTCTCCGGTTCAACGAGCCGAATCAGACTGTACAGAGGGACCTGAATCTCCACGTTCCGTGGCACATAGAGCACGGTCCCCCCGGTCCAGAACGCGGCATGCCATGCGGAGAAGCGGTCTGTCTCCATGTCGACGGCGCGCGTCAAAAAATGCGGCTCCAATACGCTGCGGTGCAGTGGGAGCAACGTTCCGAGATCACCAAACAAGACGCCCTGAGCCGCGAGCTCATCGCTCAGGACCGAACGGACGCACCGTCCGTCCTCGTGAACAACGGTGCCCGCATAGTCCGCCCGGCCCTGCATGAGCGTTGTCGACGAACCAGTGGCATGACGTCGCCGATCCGATTCCGTCGTCTCTTTCGCCGGGGGGCCGCCGTCTCCCGTGCTGTGCGTGCGGACGATGTATTGCTGCGGCCGGAAAGTGCGCAGATCAATTCGCTTGTACTCTTCCGGATCGAGCGGCTCGTACTGCAGCCGCTCAAACAGCTCAAATGCATCCCGGCGTCGCGTGTGAATCCATTCCGGTTCGTTCCGGGCCGCAACAAACGCATCAAAAACAGTCGCATCGAAGCC
>JAHBXU010000128.1 GCA_019636315.1 Planctomycetaceae bacterium
CAGCGGGTGATGAACATCCATCCGGCCCTGATCCCCGCATTCTGTGGTCAGGGAATGTACGGTCACCGGGTGCACGAAGCCGTCCTCGCACGGGGCTGCAAAGTCAGCGGCTGCACCGTGCACTTTGCCGACAACGAGTACGATCACGGCCCGATTATCCTGCAGCGATGCGTCCCGGTCATTGATGACGACTCCCCCGAGACACTCGCCGCACGCGTCTTCGCGGCCGAATGTGAGGCCTATCCCGCAGCCATTCGTCTGTTCGCTGAGGGCCAACTCACAGTGCGCGATGCCAGCGTACTCGTCAGCGATTCAAATTCAGATTGAACGGCACCACTCGACTCCTGTTGGCAACACATTCGACCGGCGACGCGCATCGCTTGCCACTCATGCCGACTCGAGGATGTGCAGCGTCGTCCCCGTCACCAGAGGTTTCACCTGGCCGCGATATTCCTGCATGTGCGGCGCAACAAGGTGGGCCTTAAGGGCCGCGACGCTTTCCCATTTCTCCACAACGGTGACGACGTCGTCCCCCTTACGGGCTTGCGCGGGGATGTCCGTCGCGGCATCAATGGTCGGGCCGTATTCGATGCAACCCTCTTCCGCCAGCACCAACGGTACCAGTTTCCGAAACGCCGTCAGAAACTTATCCCGTCCTCCGGCAACGACGTGAATCGACGCGATGACGTGAATCATGCAGGAAACTTTCTGTGTCAGGAACGAGTTGAACATGGTGATGATGGGGTCATTCGTCACTCGCTTCGACAGTGACGAATGGAGAAGCCGCGATTCCTCGCCTCGCCAGCAACGCGCCAGATTACCCGCTGCTGGACTTCTTTGCGATCCGTCGCGCCAGGCGGGCCGCTTCGACAATGTGTCGTCGGTGCACTCCGCGACTCAACGTCTCAAAGGAATCCGTCGCCTCGATTTGAAAGTTGACGGCCGCGCCGTCGACATGAATCACACGTGCTCGACAGGTTACGACTGCACCGACGGTCGCGGGAGCCAGGTGTTCCAGTTCAATCTGCGACCCAACACTGATGTGACCCACGTCCAGATACGGCTCCAACAGCTTGAGTGCCGACATCTCGAGGTGCCAGACCAGCCACGGGGTCGCGAGCACGGGCGGCAGACCTTGCAAAGTCACGGTATGCTCCGGCTCCACCGTGAACGTCGCATCATGCATAGTCCCTATACGCGGTTGATTCATCGTCATTCACCCTGCAGGCACCGGCGGCTGAGAATTCGCATGGAACAGACCGGGTCTTCCGGTCCTCATTCTATAGAATCTGGGTTCCAACGCGACGACAAGGAATCCCGTTCCTGCCATGCGATGCATATACGGATTTCGACAATCGTGTCACGCCATCCGGGCAGAACGCGGTCACGGCGTATTCGGCTCGGGACGATGCGGACTGTTTCACCTGCGATGGAATACCGAAATGACTTGACGCCTCCGGGACGTTGTGAGTCACCGATGCGAAGCGGGCGTCATCGACGACAGTCGTTGATGACAATTGTCAGTGATACCGCATACAATTCACCCCACGGAGGGAGCCACTCGACTCCGCCGTCTGTGTCCAAAGTGTCGAAAGGCTCGTCCCATGTCAGGCCGGATTGATGTGCCGTTGATGTGTCTCCTCACCCTGCTGACGGCAGGATGCGGCAGCAAGCCGTCGCCCCCTCCGGACGAGAGTGCGGCCAGCGACGAGACCATGACGCAGACGCAGGAAGCGGAAAAGTCGCCGGCAACGAGTGGATATGGCGACTATTACGGTGGCTATTATGGCGCTGGACCGATCACGTTCGCCGACGATGTTGCGACCAATGTCTCCGTCGGCGATGAGATTACCCGACTGACCTTTACGGACATTGACGGGAAGGAAACCGCGCTCTCCGATTACATTGGAAAGAAAGCGGTGGTGCTGGTCATCACACGGGGCAACACCAATCCGATTTGCCCGTATTGCACGACGCAAACGTCTCGCTTGATTGCCAACTACCCCAAGTTTGCCGATCGCAATGCGGAGGTTCTGGTTGTTTATCCGATCGAACACAGCGGCGACCAGAGTCGTCTGACTGCCTTCATCGACGCGTCGAGAAAGCTGCTGGAGAACCCGAATCAACCCGTTCCCTTCCCGATTCTGCTGGATGTCGAACTCAAAGCCGTCGACCGGTTGGGCATTCGCAAGGATCTCTCGAAGCCAGCGACTTACATCATCGACCCTGAAGGACATGTTCGTTTTGCCTATGTCGGCGCGGATATCAACGACCGCCCCAGCATTGACGCCATGCTCAAGCAACTGGATGCCGACGGGACATCCCCCGTGACCGCAACGAACGGTCGTCCTGCGGCCAACCCCTGAATCAGTTTGTCTGAAAATTGAAAGCCCGACGCACCGGACGGAGAAAGGTTGAGGGATTGCGGGTCGATCGGGGGATCGCACCAGCAACGCGGATTCGCATGTTTCAACCACACATCGCCTGATTCACCTTGGCTCGACCGTCTTTCGCAGATGAGCTCTGAATCCCTGTCTGCTTCCTCTGACGAATTCTTCCGTATCGCGGAAGAACTTGTGCTGCTGACGAAAGATGAAGCGCTCATCGTCGCCGAGGCCGTCAAGAAGACCGGGCAATCGCCCGAACAGATCGCCCTGCAGAAAGGGTTTCTGACGGCGGCCCACGTTGACATCATCGAGACCCTCTTGCATCCCCGCGACGCCGTGCCGGGATATGAGATCCTGGACGTCCTTGGACAGGGCGGCATGGGGGTCGTGTATCAGGCGCGACAACTCAACCTGAACCGCATCGTCGCGCTGAAGACGATTCTGCTCTCGCGAATGTCGGATAAATCAGCCTCGGGACGCTTCGAACAGGAGGCCCGCACCGTCGGCAAACTGCGGCATCCGAATATCATCGCCGCGTATGATTTCGGCAGGCACGAGGGGCGTCTGTTTCTCGCCATGGAACTGGTCGAAGGCGAAGACGTCGACAGTCTGCTGCGTGACGAGGGACGACTCGATGAGGCGACCGCGTGGGGCATCGCGCGGCAAACGGCCGCCGGTCTGGCCCATGCGAACCGATTGGGCGTTGTGCATCGGGACATCAAGCCCGCCAATTTGCTGCTGGTGGAGCCGCCGGATGGTTTTGTGCTGCCGCCGAACATCCCGATGGTCAAGATCGCGGATTTCGGCCTGGCATTTCTTGCCGATGACCAACAGGCGCATACGCGTTTGACCAGCGACAATGCGGCCGTTGGCAGCCCGCACTACATGGCTCCCGAGCAACTCACCGAGACCGACGTCGACTTCCGCGCCGACATCTACGCACTTGGAGCGACGGTCTATCACATGCTCGCGGGCCGGCCGCCGTTTGGCGGATTGAATCTTTCGCAGATCATCGCCCAGAAACTCTCTGGAGAGATGCGTAAGTTGAGCGAGCGCTGTCCGGAGGTCTCGGAGGCGACGTGTCATCTGGTGCAGCGCATGCTGGCCCGCAATCCGGACGACCGCCCGAGCGACTATCAGTCGCTGCTGCACGAAATGGATCAGCTCGGATCCGTCATCGGCAGAACTTCGTCCTTGCTACCGGCCTTGCCGGCTGCACCGGTCAGCGAATCGGCGGGCGTGGTCACGGACGTGGTCTCCCTGCAGGACACGCACGTGATGGTTGCCAGCGGTCGGGCGGCCGACGTCCCTGCCACTGATGTGCTCCCTGCGCCGTCAGCGCCCGTGCGACCCGATCGGCGCGTGTGGATCACGAGTGCTGCTGCGTCCTTCCTCCTGCTGATGTGCTTCGGCCTGTGGTGGGTCTCGTCACATCGTGAGATCGCGCCGCAGCCGATCCCCATGCGGGGGAGCGGCTCAGACTTTCACCTCTTTTTCGGCACGTCGACCGCCGGCTGGAGGAACAACCACGGCAACTGGGTTGCCGCACGAGATGAAGAGCAGGCCAATGTGCTGGCCGGCACCAACGGTGAGGCCATTCGCCCACTTCCGCTCAAGCCGCAGCCGGATGGGACCGGAGCACCGTTTCAGTTCTATCGGCTGACGCTGGAAATCGATCCGCACCAGGCGGACGCCGTTGAGGTCCGTTTTGGCGCCGCGGCCGAATCGGCGGGCAGCGGTCCGCAGTATGTCCTGCGGCTGGAAGAATCCGGAATGACGCTTGGCGAACGAAACGGGGAAGGCGAGGAGCTAAGGGTTCTGGCGCCGCCGCAACCGCTGAAGCGCGGCTATCACAAGCGACACACGGTGCGAATGGAATGTCAGCCGACGGGATGGTTCGTCACGATTGATGGACAGGCACTGCCAGGGCTTCCGCGGCGACCTTTGCCCGAGCTCCATGAATTCCGTCTGGCGGTCGAGCAGGGACCCGCCTGGTTCTCCGATATCTTCATTGAGGAATTGGAGCCGGTCGACGCGAGTTCGCCACAGGCTCATCGTCACCCGGATGAATCAAGACGTTTGTCGCGCGGGTGATACAATCCACAGTCGGGTCGGCGGATTGGCGTCCATCAACGACAGGCCCGGACATGCGGTCGCGCCGCGTGTTGATCGCGCAACCAGCGCGATTGCCCGATCGTTCGATGGCAAAGCCGTCGGCCTGGGATTTCGCAGCACGTTGCCTGGTCACTTCGTTTGACCGGAACCGTGCGCGACGTACTTGTACGTCGTCAGTTCCTTCAGGCCGCAAGGTCCGCGGGCGTGGAAGCGGTCGGTGCTGATGCCGATTTCGGCTCCGAGGCCGAATTCACCGCCGTCATTAAAGCGCGTGCTGGCATTGACCATCACGGCCGCCGAATCGACGCACGTCGTAAACAACGTCGCCGCGTTGAGATCGTTCGTGACGATCGCATCCGTGTGGTGGGAGCCGTACTCTTCGATATGCCGGACTGCGTCTTCCAGACTGTCCACCACCTTCACAGACAGGATGAGCTCCAGATATTCCGTTCGATAATCCTGCTCAGTGGCCGATTTCGCGAAAGGCAAGAGTGCACGGGTTCGTGCGTCGCCTCGCAACTCGACGCCTGCCTGCTGAAGCGCCCGCCCGACGCGGGGCAGGAATGCCTCCGCACACGCGGCATGGACGAGCAGACACTCAGCCGCGTTACAGACGCCGGGGCGTTGGCATTTGCTGTTGATGACCAATCGTTCGGCCATCTCGAAGTCGGCCGACTGGTCGACGTAGACATGGCAGACGCCGTCAAAGTGTTTGATCACCGGCATACGAGCCTCTTGCGCGACCCGCTCGATCAGTGATTTTCCTCCACGGGGGATCGTGACATCGATCTTGTCTGACATTTTGAGGAACCGCCCCACCGCCTCGCGATCGGTGGTCTCGACCAGTTGCACGGCATGCTCAGGGAGGCCGCACGCGACGAGCGCTTCGGCGAGCAATCGGTGCAGGGCCCGATTGCTGTGCAGCGCTTCCTTGCCGCCGCGCAGGATGACCGCGTTTCCGCTCTTGATGCAGATCGCGGCAGCATCGACGGTCACATTCGGCCGCGATTCGTAGATGAAGAACACCACCCCCAGCGGCACGCGCACTCGCGTGACCAGGAGACCATTCGGGCGGACGTTGCTGTCGATGATTTCGCCGACCGGATTCGGAAGCAGGGCGATTTCCTCCAGAGCGGAGGCGATTCCGACGAGACGTTCTTCGGTGAGCCGCAGGCGGTCGATGGCGGCTGACGTCAGGCCGTATTCGGGTGCCAGCCGAACATCCTGTTCGTTCGCCGCAATGAGTTCCTGGCGGCGTGAGAGGACCAGTTCGGCCGCCCGATGCAGCCAGACGTCTTTCATGCCCCCGGTGGCGGCCGCGAGTTTTCGTGCAGCGACACGGGCCTGCTCGGCCAGCCGCTTTGTATAGTCATCCAGATCGGTCATGGTTTCATCATCCATGACGCAGCGCGCAGCTGCCAGCGATGGGGGACCGTCGATTGTTGGGGCGGGGAAGCACGAGGCGGGGGACTGCGATCAGAGTCGCGTGTGTGAACGACCGGTCGCTGACGCTCGCGGCTCTGATGCAGTTCAAGATTCACCGCAAGCTCCTCAGCACCAGAAACAGCGGAGCGCAAAAAAGTGGGCGCCGGCATGATACCGGCGCCGCGAGGAGTGAGGATTCACAAGAGTCTCGCGCCAGGCGGAAGCCCGGCCACTGGGTCATGACTACTTGGCGGCCACGGTGGGCAGAGCGGAGGGGGGCAACGTGTTGGACGAGCGGCGATGACGCGAGGGACGCCAGCCGGCCACGTCGACGCTTTCGTCTTTCGGCTCCGGACGAACATTTCCCTGCTCGAACTTGTCGAACCCGCCGAAGGGTTGCGGTTCGGCCGCCGGGCGCGGCGGGTACACGTCCGTCGGGTCCGACTCATAGCTGTTGAGCTTGATGTCGCCGTCAGACTTGGTGGAGGTCTGCTTTTTGGGCGTCACGTTCTGTTCGACGGTCCGCTCGGGAGTGGGGCGAATGGCCGTGGCCGTGGTGCCGCCGCCGAGTCCGCCGACGAAGGCCATTCTCGTCACGGTGCCGACGGCCACCGTCTTCGTGGTCGTGAACGGAACATAGGCCGTCACTTCTTCGTCGACATACTCGGTGATGGTGCGGGCGACTTTCTGCGTCGTCTCGTACGGTTCGAGCTGGGCGACGTTATAGGTCACCTGACGCGTCGTCGGAATTGCGACGGTCTTCTGGACGGGGACGCTATACGCCTGCACGTTCGGTACGAACTCGCGACGGTTGATGGTATTCGGCGTCATGGCCATCCGCATCTCGTAGCTCTGGCGGTTCAGCCAACCCGCCAGGGTGGGACGCCGGTCGTAATCGCAGGCACAACCTTTCGCAACCGGTTGCTGCACGGTCCGCCAGTAGCTGCGGTTCACCGTCACGGGCTGACATTCGGTGACGGTCTGGTAGTCGACCGAGGGAACTTCTGCGGTCTTCTGGACCATGATCTGACGATAGGCGGTCACCTTCTGGTCTTCATAGACCGTGCGGAGCACCGGCTTCTTCACGATGCGGGCCTCCTGACGATACTCCGTCACGGGGACGTCGCGGTAAACGGTCTCCTGCACCGGCTGCACGATCGGGCAGGGATTCACGCAGACGGTCTGCGTGACGCAGGGATTGACCATCGCCGTTTGTGAGAAAACGGGTGCGGCCATGGGAGCGACGGCCGGTTGGCAGTCGCAGGCGGCTCCAAAGGGCCCCCATTGGGCCGATGTCGTGTTCGAGATCGCAACTAGAGTGAGAACGGCCGCCAAAGGGCGAACGCTCCGCATCGGGAGTCTGGGCATCGTTCGTGTCCTACCGCTTGCGGGAAGTGATGGGAGAGAGTCGAGAATGGATCGAAGTGACGGCCGGCGCGGCCAGAACTGGCGAGGATTCGAGGCACGACCCGGAGAGAGAAACGTTGACGTTGTCGAAGTCTCTCGGTCGGGTCGCTGAATCGGCGAATGCCGCCGGAAGGCACTTGATTGGGGTGCGGTTTTTATGACTTTCCCAAACGTCGGTCAAGACGGACAGCAGGAATTGCCGGTCGTCTTGCCGAGAAATTGTCATTCTTGCAATCGCCGGAAAAACAAGGACGCAATGCCTGTCAACGGAAAGTGCGAGTGCCGCGACAGCAACGCCAGAGGAGACGTCATGCGTCGCGCGATTCGGCGGAGGTGACCGGTCGAAAGAGCTGTTCGCAAAGGCCGCGGCTGCTGACCACGCCGTGGACGCGATCGCCGCTCTTCACCACCCCATAGACTTCATCGGCGACCAGGAGAATCTGCAGCGCATCGAGCTTCGATGACGACAGCGACAACTCCGGCATGACGCGGTACAGCGCCCCGACGGGTTTCTTGCTGAGTGACACATCGACCACTCGCACGTAGGCAAACCAGTCTTCGTTCGACCGGGCTCGATGAATGGCGACCACCGGCGTCGCAAACCGACGAGCATAATCGAGGATCTCCTGGCGACTGGCCTGCTCACTGACGCCCAGCACGCGATTGGCCGGCGTCATGGAGGAGGCGATGGGTTGTGGAGCAATCTGCAGCACGCCGTTCGCAAGGCGGTTCTGGACGTCGGTCAGCACGCCCTCGTGCCGTCCTTGCGTCATGAGCTGCACAAGATGGCTGCGGCCCAGCAGCAGTTCCGTCCTCCGCCCTGTGGACGGAGAGAACTTCTCAATCAACTTGGTCACGCCAACCAACGGCCAACTGGCCGGCAGCAGCAGCCAGTAGATCATCGTAAACAGCGTCGAATCGCGACGCAGCAGACTCCAGGAAGCGCGGTAATACAGATTCTTGGGCAGCAATTCTCCGAACATGAACAGCACTGGAGCGAACAACATGACCGACACCACTTCCATCAAATCGCTCAGCTCGCCGACGAAAACCAGCAGGCACAGGCTGAACGCGAACGTCGTCAGATAGTTCGCGAGGTTGTTGCCGACGAGCGTCGTCGCAACAAACGCCGAAGGATGCCGCGCAAACCACAACAGCCGTTTGGCCACGCGGTCCCCTGCCTGCGCCTCGATGGTCAGCCGCGGCAGGCTGATACGATAGAAGCCGGTCTCCGTCCCGCTGAAGAATGCGGACAGCCTCACCCCCGCGGCCAGCAACAAGAGCGAGAAAAGGGCCTCCAGAACGTCCATGAGTCAACGATCACTACATGTTTCAAAGTCGGAATTCCTGCCACCATGCCCCGAGGTGCTTACTCCGGGGCGCTGGCGTCTGACACCATCAC
>JAHBXU010000129.1 GCA_019636315.1 Planctomycetaceae bacterium
GACAAAGTCCGCTTCCAATCCGATGGCCATGTCGAGGTTGGGGTCGACCTCGAAAGAAAACTGCATTCGTTCCTCCATTCTTGCGATGACGGCGGTGACGCCAGATTACACGGCGACCGTCGAACTCCTCACTTGATCCACGCGCGGGTTGCATCATGCCCCATACCGACGAGATGCACGTCGGCCGCAGTTCCATCAGCACTGGGAGCGCAGTCAGTTCCGTCCGAGCAAGGGCGAGAACGTATCAGGTGGGTCGGTTCGTCCGGGACACGCCGATTTTTTTGCAGAAACGGCAGATTGTCAACAAAAAAGTTCCGATTTCACACGGCGTGCCGGAAATTCCGCAAGGTTGAGTCTTAGACCTTCACCAGTCGTTGTCCTCATGACCGCACCGCCGCCAACCACGACTCAGACGCAACCCATTTACCACACTAGTGTTAAAACAAACACACTCATCCCACCGCGGACGCAAGACGCTATCCGCGGAACTCGATCGGCTCAAACGTCATTCGCTCCACTCCTCGATAGCGGGACCGAGGTTGGATGCCGTCGCCTTCCTCGGTCTGCTCAATGATGTGAGCACACCAGCCTGCCAGTCGACCGCAGACATTCGCCGCCACGTGCAGATCGGGATCGATTCCCAATGCGTCGTAGAGTCGTGCGGCCGGCCATGCCACCGTCGGTGGACGTCGAGCGGCCTCCCAGGCGGCAACTTCGACCGCTTCAGCAAGCGTCTCAGTTTCACAGGCCCCTGTCTCATCCGCGAGCCGGCGACAGACTCGCGTGAGGAGTGTTGCACGTGGGTCTGCCGCAACGGCGCGGTCCGTTGAAAATCCCGGCAACGGCAGCGACTCTCCCACGCGATACCTGACCCAGCGCTCGGCATTGGCCAGTGGCCCCACGGCCGCCAGCATGTCGAGGACCGCCGCGTGACATGATCCGCTGGACGGTTCTGCAAATGGCGCAATGGCGGCTGTCACCGCAGATATCAGGCTCGCCCCGCACGATGCGGCGACGCGTGCCGCAAACGTCGAGGGATCAAAACCGAAGTCGGCCGATATGATCAGCGACGCCATAAACGCCCGCTCGGCGGGCGCACTTGGTTCTCGGCCAGTCAGCTGCGCCAGGACGTTGCCGGAATACGTGAGCAGCGGCGTTGGTTCGAATGGCGGACGCCCGTCGCGCAGCCGCCGCCATTCACCCAGCAGGCGCGGCACGCACGCCAGCAGCCGGATGGCCTGCAACACGCCCGCCCGATTCACCGGCTCGCCGCACTGCGGATCATGATTTCCCAGAAGGCTGACACCCGTCCGCAGCATTTCCAGCGGGCCGACGTGCAGCGGCAAGTCGTGGACGAAACGCACCACGCATTCCGGAAGGACCGCGTTATCCCACAGCAGGCTGCGAAAGTCCGCCAGCTGCTCCTGTGTGGGCAGTTCTTCGGCCAACAGCAAATGGGCGACCTCAAGGAAGCTCGCCCCCTCCGCCAGATCGCAGACCGAATAACCCCGGTAAACGAATTCTCCCTCACAACAGGAGATCTCCGTCTCGCCCGCGATCACTCCCTCTAAACCCGGATGAAACATTTCCAGCGCCATCGGCTCCATCCCCGCAAGTGGACTCAACGATCCATGAGCCCACAGTCTAAATCACTGTCTGCGATCTTGTCACGCATCGGGGCGTGCCAACTCTGGTCCGCAAGAAGCTTATCTCATGGAAAAAAGGACCACTGGCCAACAACAACGCGCTGAGGAGCAATCGAGGGGACTGTTTGGTCTCGTCCCCCCTCGGACAGAAACGATCCAGATTCCTGGCATCGACTGCACGAAACTGAGAAATGGAAGATTTCCCGGAGTTTGAATCTTCAACATCCACTCCTTCGAAGAGCATGGCAGCACAATTGCCACTTGCACACGATGATTCCGCGTCCAATCTCTGAGCAGTCACACCTGCATCCGACGCAAGCCGAGAACTGGCGCCGGTCTCAGGGCTCCCCCCAAATGGCGATCGACGACGACCCTGATAACGAGGGAGCGCAAAGGTCTCAACAGCACATGGGGTTTGCCGAAACGTACCGGATCATCCAATACCGCAAGCGGCTGAAACGACAGCTCCATTTCGCGAGGGCGTTGAGATGCACACTTCACCTCCAGATCCTCGCCGACTCCAGCCCGGTGCAGGGACCAGTCAACGCACCACCAGGGGTGGCTCCCCATTCTCGCAGTGATTAGGATGAACTGATCTGAGTGGTTGCCCCCCATTCGCCGAATATCCCGCCTCCATTGTTCCGGGACCTTCGCCTCCTGTACCGCCGCGATCGCGTCGTCACCTTTCGGACACCACCAACATGCCGAAACGATTCCCCCTCTCCGTGGTGACCGCCCTGCTCTGCCTGACCGCATGCGGGACGGCCAATGATGTTGCGCCCGGCGACTGGCCAACATGGGGGGGGAATGCCGCCAGGAACGGTGTCGCAGCAACCGAACTCCCCGCATCGCTTCATCTCAACTGGATCCTCCAACTGCGGGAACCGGACCCCGCGTGGCACTCCAATCAGGACCGGGTGCAATTCGATCGCATGTATGAACCGATTGTTGCGGGCAAACGCCTCTTGATCGGTTCGATGGTCGGCGACAACCTGACAGCGTACGACACGGACACCGGCAAGGAACTCTGGCGATTCGACACCGCGGGACCGGTGAGGCTGGCGCCGACGGTGTGGAATGACCGTGCCTACTTTGCGTGCGACGACGGGCATCTTTATTGCGTGCGGGTCTCTGACGGCGTGCTCGACTGGAAGTTTTTCGGCGGTCCTCACGACCGCAAAGCGCTCGGCAACGATCGACTCATCAGCATCTATCCGGCGCGCGGCGCTCCAGTCGTCTATGACGGCGTCGTCTATTTCGCCTCCAGCATCTGGCCGTTTATGGGCATCTTTATTCATGCCCTCGATGCTCAAACCGGTGAGGTCGTCTGGACGAACAGCGGCACCGGCTCGATGTACATCCTTCAACAGCATGATCGCCCGGCGTTCGCCGGCATTGCACCACAAGGCTATCTGGTCGCCACAGAAGACCTGCTGCTCGTCTCGGGCGGACAAACCGTACCCGCAGCGTTCGACCGCCGGACCGGCGCATTCGTGCATTTCAACCTGAACACGCGCGAGATGGGCGAGAAGGGGGGCAGCGGATATCACGTCCGTGCCGGCAAGGATTTCTTTGTGACCAACGAATACATGTTTCGCCTCTCAGACGGAGCGTATCTGGCCCGCATCGACTATCCCGTGATCACGGAACAATCGCTTCTGAGCGTCGATCACAGCGGCGTTCTGCACGCTTACGAACATGAAATGCACGTCGAGAAAACACTGGACCGCAAGGGACGGGAGATTGTGAAAGCCACGCTCAGCGAGCGCTGGAGCGAAAAAGTCGAACCGGCATTGCAGCGCGTGCATCTGCAGGCCGGCGGTCGCGTCTTTGCAACCGGCCCGGACGGACTCGTGGCGGCCGTTGATTGCTCGGAACAGACCGGCGATCCCAAAGTCACCTGGAGCCACGTCGTCGAGGGCGAACCGCTCAGTCTCATCGCCGCCGACCAGAAGCTGTTCGTCTCGACAGACAGAGGCGCCCTCTATTGCTTCTCCGGCAACGCGCCGACATCCGGTGCGCCGAACATGATCGTGCACGGCGAGACGACGCCCCCAGCAACGACCAGCACGCCAGACGAGTGGTCTGAATCAGCAAGATCGCTCCTCGCGGAGACGGGGGCCGACGGCGGCTATTGCCTGCTGCTCGGAATCGGAAGCGGCCGACTCCTGGATGAGCTGATCGCCCAATCGCAACTGCACGTGATCGCTCTCGAACCAGACGCAGCGAAGGCAGCATTGCACCGCTGTCGCCTGGACCATGCGGGCCTGTATGGGGCGCGGGCCGCCGTGCTCACCGGCGACATCTGTTCAATTCAACTCCCTCCCTATCTCGCCTCGCTCATCGTCTCCGAAGATCTCAATGCGTCCGGATGGAACCGCGGTCCAGACTTCGTGCGCCGCCTTTTTGACACGCTCCGGCCTTATGGAGGCGTCGCCTGCCTGCCGATCGCAGCGAGTGACCAGGAGGCTTTCAGCGAACTTGTCTCGCAGGCCGACCTGGCCCGCGCGACTGTCAGTCGCTCACAGAACGGCACGCACTCGGTGTTGACCCGCGCCGGCGCCTTGCCCGGTTCCGCAAACTGGACTCATCAGTATGCAGACGCCGGAAACTCCGTGATGTCTGCAGACAATCTCGTCAAGGCTCCCCTCGGAATTCTGTGGTTTGGCGGCCCGTCCAATGAAGCCGTGTTGCCGCGGCACGGACATGGCCCCACACCGCAGGTCGCGGGGGGGAGATTGTTTATCGAAGGCCGCGACATGCTCCGGGCCGTTGACGTTTACACCGGCAGACTGCTCTGGGAGCGTTCCATTCCAGACCTGGGACAGTACTACGACTACACCACGCACGAGCCGGGCGCGAACGCCATCGGCAGCAACTATGTGTCACTCGAAGACAGTGTGTATGTCATCCATGAAGACACCTGTTACCGGCTTGACGCCGCGACCGGGGAGATGCTGGCCGAGTTCCAGGCGCCGGCCGCAACCGGCGAGGAAGGTCCGCCGGAACTGGGCTACCTGTCCGTCGTCGGAAACGTACTCATCGCCGGAGTACAGCCGATCCATTTCAAGACGCACGCCTTCCAGTTTCGCGAATTGCGAAAGTACGACGGCGACAACGGTCGCAAGCTCGTCGCAGAAATGGCGCGTTGGCAAGGCATCGAGTTGGAGCCGCAGCGGGAGATCAAGCCGGAACCGGCCGTCCTCGTCGAGAATTTGAATCGCATGCTCTTCAGCAGGGATTTTCTGACGAGTATTCCCAAAGACGTACGCGCGCGGGCCGCGATGACTGACGTCGAGCAGGAGCTTCAGCAGGAGATGACCCGCGGAGAAACGCGGCACCTTGAACCGCCGGCAATTGCCCTCAAACGCCGGTTGCTCGAACGATACTACGACTTACCCGTGTATTTCGACGGCCCCATCGGGACGTACGGAAACTGGAGCCGCCAGTCCAGCAGGCGTCTTGTGGGCTTCGACCGGCGCACGGGAGAAATCCTGTGGACGCTGCCGGCCCGCTACGCGTTCCGCCACAACGCCATTGCGGCGGGGGGAAACATGGTCTTCGCACTCGATCGCCGGCAGGATGCCGAGATTGATCACATGCAACGTCGAGGGATTGCTGAGCCCGAACGCCGCCGCATCGTCGCGATCGACCTGAAGTCGGGCAGGGAACAGTGGAGCACGGAAGATCAGATCTTTGGAACATGGCTGGGTTATTCGGCAGAGTTCGACGTGCTGATCCAGGCGGGCAGCGCTGCCGGCGATCGTGCACTCGATGAAGTGACCGCGGGCATCGTCGCATATCAGGGTGAGGACGGCGGCGTCCTCTGGAAGAGTGATGCCAAGTACAGCGGACCGCTGATGCTGCATCACAGCACGATCTATTCACAACCCGGTCCTGGCACCGCCTTTGATTTACTCACGGGCGAAAGAAAGATGCGGCCGCATCCGTTGAGCGGCGAGGCCGTCCCCTGGACCTACAGTCGTGACGGCGGTTGCAACACGGCCATCGCCTCCGAGCATCTGATTACATTCCGATCATCGGCCGCTGGATTCTTTGATCTGGCGGGCGACAGCGGCACCGGCAACTGGGGTGGATTTCGATCCAGTTGTACGTCCAACCTCATCCCGGCCGACGGCGTCCTGAATGCCCCCGATTACACGCGAACGTGCACATGCACGTTTCAGAATCGTTCCTCACTGGCGCTGGTGCACATGCCCGAGGTTGAAACCTGGACGTTCAACCGCTTCGAGTGGGATCAGAAGCGCGTCCGCACCGTCGGCCTGAACTTCGGCGCTCCAGGCGACCGTCGCAGCCCGGACGGAGTGCTCTGGCTCGACGTGCCCAGCGTGGGCGGCGACTCGCCCGACCTGCCCGTCCAGATCGACGGCGAGTCGGTGGACTACTTTCGCTTTCATCCGTCACACGTCAGCGGCCCCACTCCCGACTGGATCACCTGTTGTGGAGTCACCGGAGCCTCCTCGATTACGGTGACGTTGGACAAGCAGTTGTCGTCGTCACCGCGCCGCTACACGGTTCGTCTCTACTTTGCGGAACCTGATCGCAGCGAGTCCGGCGAGCGCGTGTTTGACGTCCGGCTGCAGGGACGACCGGTGCTCACAAAGTTCGACATTGTCGATGAGGCCAGTGGACCGAATCAGGGGATCACCAGGGAGTTCCGCTCCATTCCCGCCGCGGGTTTCATGAAGATCGAACTCGTCTCCCACACCGGACGCACACTCCTGTGCGGAGTCGAGATTCTCGCCGAAGACTGACAGCCATCGGCCGCGGACGACCATGCCCCGGAGACGTGTTGGATGAGTCCGGATTGTCAGTCATCCAAGGCGTCAACGACCGCGGCGTGGGCGCTTCCGCGACGACGTTTTCTTGCCGGATGAAGACTTGCCGAGCTTTTTTCCGCCTGATTCGGAGCGGTTTTCGGATGGCCTTTGTCTGGCAGACTTTGCTCGGCCCGCCGACGACTTCCGCTTGCCGCCGGCTTTGTCGGTGCGACTGACAAACTGGAAGTTCAGTTCGCGGCGGTCGACATCGACCAGCGAGACCCGCACGCGGACGCGGTCACCCAGACGGAACACAGCGCCGCTGCGGCGGCCGGTGAGCGTCATCACATCCCGGTCGAAGTCGAACACGTCCTGCTGCGAAAGCGTGCTGATGTGCACGAGCCCCTCGGCCGGGATCTCGACGCCGCGACAGAAAAATCCGAAACGGTCCACCCCCGTGATGACCGCTTCCAGTTCTTCGCCGATGCGGCTCTCGAGGTACGTCAGCAACTTGATTTTGACGAGTTCCCGTTCGGCCTTCTCCGCACGGCGTTCCGTCGCCGAGCAATGCCGGCCCAGTCGCAGGAGTTCTTCCTCCCCCGCCCCCTGATGCGTCTTGCGATCAAACAGGACTGCGTCGATCAGCCGGTGAACGAGCAAATCCGGATAACGCCGAATCGGGCTGGTGAAGTGGCAATAGTCGTCTTCGGCCAGCGCATAGTGTCCGATGTCAAACGGTGAATACTCCGCCTGCTTCATCGCGCGGAGGATGGCGTAGTTCACGGCCTGCGCTTCCGGAGCGTCTTTCACCTGCAACAGCAGCTTCTGCAGATGCGTGCGACTTTGCGGATTCTTCAGTTCGTAGCCGAGTGACCGGATGAAGTCCGCCAGCGCCTTGAGTTTGAGGGGACTTGGCTCACCATGCGCACGGCGAAGGAAGGGCAGCCTGCGGCGCGACAGATCAGTCGCCACGGCGATATTCGCCGCCAGCATGAACTCCTCGATGATCTGATGACTCTCGTCGTGCTCACTTTCATGCGCCCCACAGACGCGGCCCTGCTTGTCGAAGTCCAGCTTGATCTCCGGCATGTCGAGTTCCAGAGCCCCGCGCTCGAACCGCCGCTTGCGGAGGATCATCGCCAGCCGGTGCATGTCGCACAGCAATCGATGCACCTTGGCCGTGACTTTGCCCTTCGCCTCCTTGCCCGCTTGAATCAACGGCATCACCTCTTCATAGGCGAACCGCTTCGTCACCGAAATCGCCGTATTGCTGAACCGCGTATGGACCGGAACGCCCTCAGGGGTGAACTCGATGAAGGCGGACTTCGTAAATCGCACACGCTGCTCCTGCAGACTGGCGAGTCCGTTCGAAATCACTTCGGGCAACATCGGGAGGACCTTCGTGGGGAGATACACGCTCGTCCCCCGCTTCTCCGCCTCACGGTCGAGTGCGGTGCCCGGCTGCACGAAGTGCGAGACGTCGGCAATGTGCACCCCCAGATGCCAGTGACCCTCCTCGCTGCGGATCAGCGAAATCGCATCATCGAAGTCGCGCGCATCCACAGGATCGATCGTCACAATCGTCTCGCCCCGGAGATCCTCGCGTCCGTCCAGGACCTCGGGATGGAAGTTCTCGGCTTCGAGGCGGGCGTCCGCCAGCACGTCATCCGGGAACTCGTCGGGGAGGCCGAACTCGTGGATGATCGTCAGCGTGTCGACGCCCGCTTTGCCGCGCGGTCCCAGAACCTGCGTGAGCACCGCCTCACCGGTTTGTCCAAACGCCGGAAAGCGGAGCATCTCGATGACGACCTTGTCCCCCTCCTGCGCCCCTTTGGCGCCGGGGTCCCCCACCCAGATCGGCTCATTGAAGTTCTTCCCATCCAGGAGCACCCAGCCAGCGTCCCCTTCGACGAAGTAGCTGCCGACGAAGACATTGGTGGCCCGCTCGACGATGTCGGTCACGATGCCGCACCGCTGTCCGCCGGCGCGGCGGCGACTGATCAGCCGCACAAGGACCTCATCTCCCTGTTGAGCGTCGCGCATATCGCGCTGGTCGATGTACACATCGCCCACAAGGCTCGGCGGGCGCGGCTCATGCGGGATCAGAAACCCGGCGCCGGACGACGTCTTCTTCACCACTCCCAGAACGAATCCCGGCGGCACGGTCAGCGCGACGCGGCCGCTGTCCAGAAACCGCAGACGGCCATCGGAAACCAGATCGTGCAGCGCCGTCTCGAAGTCCGCCAGCCGCTTCTTGGTCACACCCAGCTTCTTGGCGAGCGACTTGGGCTTCTCCGGGCGAT
>JAHBXU010000013.1 GCA_019636315.1 Planctomycetaceae bacterium
GATCCAGCCGCGGGCTCTTGTCCCGGGGCGTACGCGTGGGGCGCGACGGCCAGCGCCATCAGAAGGAGTAATTGGTATGGGCGGTTCATCACGCTCTCTCTTCCTCGTGTCGCGGACGCCGATGCTCGCGGTTTGATACTCCAGCTCATTTGGGCCACCCGACAATCAACGAGCCGACGCTGACGTCGGCTCGTTGAGATCTACAGGTTTCAGTGCCCGTCGGCGGGAGCGGCCGCAGCTCGACCGAACTACAGATGGCCGCTTTCCTCGCCTGACTTGACGGGAACACGACGTTCCTTTTCCTTCTCCGTCTTGGCGATCGTGATGGAGAGCAGACCGTGCGACGATTCGGCTTTCACGGAATCCACGTTGACAGACACTGGCAGGGGGACCGACCGCCTAAACCGACCGCGCGGCCGCTCCCGCCGGCGCACCTGTCCGTCGGTCCGTGCGGCGGAGATCGGCGCAGAAATCGTCAGCATTTGTCCGGCCAGCGTGACATCAACCAGTTGAGGATCGATCCCCGGCAGCTCGACTTCAACATGGACAGCGTCCCCCGTTTCCACAACATCCAGGGGAGGGCACCAATCGCGTTCGCTCCCGCGCATGCCCAAGGTGTCCATGGCCCGCTCCCCTTGAGTCCAGGCGACGTCCAACCAGCGGTCCAATTCATGGCGCAACCGTTCGACAGACGACGTCAGCAGATTCTCGGGTTGATGAGAGGGTTCAGCATTCATTGATGTGTGCTCCGAGAGAAGGTTCGGGCGGGGACCATTGCTCTATCTTTCGGATTCCCTGCGTCAACGTCCAGTCCGCGCAAGGCGGACGTCCGGACAAACGACGATGGAGTTGTTTCGCGCCCCGCTGCATTCCGAGCGGCCAAGGGACCGCGGTGGCCAACGGATGAAATCATCACTCGCCGGGGGAGGAGAATGTTTGTCGTCTGTTCCGGACAACGCCAGTGTGTTCGGAGTTGATCTGCAGCAATCCGTCCCATCCGTGGTCCACCAGGTTCTGTTTACGGCAATAGGCCGCGATCGGGTGCTCTTGTTTAGTCCGTTCGCACCTCAATGCGCCGCGGCTGCGGGCGCTGCGCCTTCGGCAGCACCACTTCCAGGACTCCGTTATTGATCTTTGCGGAGATCCGTTCGTGGTCGACTTCATCGCTCAGAATGAATGACCGCAGAAAGTCGCACACAGAGTACTCCTGGTGCAACAGGCGCGCATCTTCCGGCACGTCCGAGTGGACACGCCCGAACAGTGTGAGTTTGTTGTCCTGCACCTGCAACTCCAGCCCCTCCGCCCGGACGCCCGGCAGGTCCGCACACAACACGAGGCCTTCGTCGGTTTCGTAGATGTCAATCGGTGGGGCGAACAGCCTCCGTTCCGGCGACGGTTGAGCCGGCACGGTCTCCGCTGGAGGCACAACGTTCGGTTCGCGCACCTCGGGTGGTGTGACGGAATCGGGCCGCGTCAGGTCGGTCGTCATCGTTCCACCTCAGAAACGGGGATCTTCCGCGGGGCCTCCGCAGGCGCCTTGGGGAGGTGCAGCTTGAGGACACCATGATTCAGCTCGGCGTACATTTCCTCATCGAGGACCTTCTCGGGCAGCGAAAACGTCCGCTCCCAGCGTCCCACCGGCCGCTCGCTGCGCCGATACCGTTCTTCCGGCACGGGCGCCGTCTCGCCGCGACTGACCGCAATCGTGAGCAACCCGTTGGCCACACTCAGCTCCAGGTCGTCGACCGAGACGCCCGGCAATTCGGCCGTCAGCAGGATCTCGCCTTCAAGTTCGTAGATGTTCACCGCCGGGAACGGCCGGCCGATGCGGAAGCCCTCCAACGTCAGGGAGCGCATCAGGCGATCGACTTCGCGCTCGAAATCGCGGAAGGCGTCGAATGCATGTCCCCAGCGAAACACCGCCATCAAATCGTCTCCGGCTGTTTCCCTATACGATCGAACGCAACTGATGGGTCGACCGATCATCTCGCAAGCCCCGCAAACCGTGTTCCAGTGGACCCCGAAAGCAAACCGGTCCGGCTGGGGCTGCCATATTGCAATATATGACTGGGAAACGCGTTAAGGGAATTTATTTCGATCTTCTCCAGGGAATCCGTTCGCTCGTATAACTGTCACTTTGGCAGTGCGCCGATCCTGGTCGCGACGCAGGCGATTTCTGTGCAGGATCGGTTATGATGCCGGGACCGCTCTCACGAAAGGTCTCTCTCAATGGCCGTTCAACTCAACCCGCGGCACGCCGTGTATGCGGGCAGTTTCGATCCCGTGACCCTGGGGCACGTCGACATCATTCGACGTGGGGCCCGACTCTTCGAGCGATTGACGGTCGGGGTCGGCATCAATCCCGATAAGCAACCGCTCTTCACCCCGGAGGAGCGCGTACACCTCATGGCGGACGTTGTCGCTGACGTCCCTAACGTGGAGGTCGATTGCTTCGAGGGACTGACCGTGGACTTTGTTCGTCGACGGGGGGCGGCCGTCATGTTGCGGGGCGTGCGGACGGTCTCGGACATTGAATCCGAGTTCACGATGACGCTCGCCAACCGCGCGCTCGAGCCGCGCATCGAGACTATTTTCCTGATGGCCAGTGAGAAGTTCTCTCACATCTCCAGCACGTTGATCAAGCAGATTGCACGCATGGGGCAAGACGCCAATGCGGCCAGTCTGCGCGAGTTCGTGCCGCAACAGGTCATCGAGCCGCTCGTCGCCAAATATCGCACGGACGTCTCGCACTGACGTCCCTACCTGACCCGTCACTCGAAGCGTCAGCAACAGCCAGCGTCGATGCGATCACTCAACGGTGTGGGGCGTCCTCATCGATCCGCGCGCGAATTTGACCCGATGTGACGCGTGTTGAGCGTTCGTCCGGCTACCATTCCAGCACGGCCCAGCCTTGAGCAAGACAGGACGCTTTGGCGGCTACACAGATCCCCGCTGCGGGGAGCACAATCAGGTCGCCGGGACGGGCCGGCGGCTGTTGCTGTTCGGCCAGGACCTCGTCCAGGTGCGCGAGCACCGTGGGAATCGTCGAGGAGATGCTGTTGGCGTAGCGTTCGAGGTTATTGAGATAGACGGCGTCCGGAAACTCGGCTTTGAGCACGGCGAAGAGCGCACGGAGCATTTTGCCGCTCGGCTGATGTGGCACAACAAGCACCCGCCGGCCGGTGACGTCAAGCTCGGACATGGCTCGCCGAACCGCGTCCAGCATGAGTTCAACCCCATTGACGAACACCGCCTCGCCGTTCATCCGCATTACCTGGCGAGTGCGGTATCCCCCGTTGAATTCCGGATACTCGCCGGTTTCGGTCCAGAACAAAGGTCGGCCGTCCCGTGCCGATTCGGGAACTTCCACCGTCTGGGCGGCGACCTGCTTTAAGTGATGTCCTGCCCCGCGCGACAGGACTGACCCCGTGGCGCCGGACGAGATGATCCCGCAGAACGAGCGGTCCGCCGCGTCGTGCCAATCTTGAGGAGTCTCGACCGTCAGCAGGGGAATGGCCCCCTCGGCGCTCTCCTGATCCAGCAGGCCGGCCGCGTGCCGCAGCAACTTCAGGTAGCCGGTGCAACCATAGTTGATGACGAACAACTCCGGTTTGCGAATGTCCAGTGCATCGCACAGATCGCGCGCGAGTTCCGCGGCATTCTGATCGTCTGTATGCGTATGGCAGAGGCCGATGGCCGGGCAGTCGTTCCAGTCGAATCCGACTTCGAACTGCAGTCTTTTGGCAACCGCCAGCGCGACATCGAATGTCGTCATCCCCAGCCGCAGCATCCGCCGCTCGCGGACGCCGGTGGACTTGATGATCGCGTCTTCATTGCGAAATCCCGTGCCTGATCCCAGGTGGGACAGTGCCAGCACGCGTTCGTTGTCAACAATTTCAAACAGCTCTTCACTGTCCGCGACGTCTACGACGTCGGTCAGCGAGAGGCCGACCGGCCACAACAGAGACATCGTTCCTCCTTCATCGTGGGCGCCGACCCCAGCCTGCAACCCACATGTGCCACAGATGGTCGGAAACGATCCTTGCCCAGCTTGTGAGTCTCCGATGGTAATGCCCGGAGGGACAATCCGCCATCGTATCCTCAGAAATGTCGGCCTGGAGATCGAGAATTCGCCGCCGCACGACGAGCTTGGTCTGGTTGCCGGAACGCACTCAGCCGCCGGTTTCCGACCCGGATTCGACGAGATCCAGAAACTCACGCTCCGACAGAATGGGAACGCCTAACTCTCGGGCCTTATCAAGTTTGCTGCCGGCGTTTTCTCCCGCGACGACATAATCGGTCTTCTTCGAGACGCTGCCCGCGGCCTTTCCCCCGTGGGCCACGATGAATTCTTTGATCTCATCACGGGAGAATCCGGTCAGCGTTCCGGTCGCGACAATGGTTTTGCCGGCGAGCGGTCCCCGCGGCGCCGCGTCCTCAGGAGCTTGTTCATCGACAGGCTCACCAAAGTAGAGGCCGCAGGTTCGCAGTTCGTCAACAATCTTCACCCCGAAGTCGGAGTGGAAGAACGAGTGCACGGACCGGGCGATCACCGGGCCGATTTCATTCACGTCGGCGAGCGATTCTTCCGTTTGCCGGGCGATGACGTCGAGCGCGCCAAACCGATCGGCGAGAACGCGCGCATTGTTGACGCCGACATGACGAATATTGAGTGCTGTTAACAGGCGCCACAACGGGCGCTCCTTCGAGACTTCGATTCCCTGCAGCAGGTTGTCGACCGACTTTTCCCCCATCCGCTCCAGTGCCATCAGCTCGTCACGGCGATTCTTCAAGCGGTAGATGTCCGCGAAACTTGTGACCAGTCCTGCGGCAACCAGTTGCTCAACCAGTTTGATTCCCAGTCCCTCGATGTCCATCGCCTGCCGGGATGCGAAGAACCGAATGCTTTCCCGCAGTTGAGCGGGGCAGGCGGGATTCAGACAGCGGATATAGACGCCCCCTTCGTCCTGGGCGACAGCCGCGCCGCACTCCGGACAAGTCGTGGGAAAATGAAACGCCTGTTCGCTGCCATTGCGTCGATGCTCCTCAACACGAACCACGTGCGGAATGATTTTTCCGGCTTTCTCGACGACGACCCAGTCTCCCTGTTGGACCCCCAGGCGTTCCAGTTCGTCACGATTGTGCAGGCTGGCCCGCGAGACGGTTGTGCCCGCGATTTCCACCGGTGCGAGATGGGCGACGGGCGTCAGCGTCCCGGTCTTTCCCACCTGAATGGCAATCGATTCGACTTGAGTCACCGCCTCGTACTTTTCCCACTTGTAAGCAATCAGCCAGCGCGGGCTTTTGGATGTGCTGCCCAGTTGATTGCGCAGGGCGAAGCTGTTGACCTTGATGACCAGTCCATCGACTTCAATGTCGAGCGTATGCAGGTCCTCCATCATGCGATGGGCCAGTTCGAGCGTGGCGTCGATGCCGGTGCGGGCTTCGGCATGGGGCGTCGTCGGGACGCCCATTTCGCGCAACAGGGACAGATAAGCGATATGCGTCTCGACTGCGAGTCCTTCGGAGTAGCCCACACCATGTGCGAGGAATCGCACTTTGCGCGCGGCACACAATTTCGGATCCAGCAGCTTGAGCGCTCCAGCGGTCGTGTTGCGGGGATTGGCGAAGACCACTCCCCCTTCCGCCTGCTGTCGCGCCCGCAGATGGGCGAAGTCGGTATTGGAGATGTACGCTTCGCCGCGGATCTCGAGTTCGGCCGGCGGGCTCTTCGACTGTAAGGATAAAGGGACGCCGCCGATCGTGCGGGCATTGTTTGTAATGTCGTCCCCCTGTTGTCCGTCGCCGCGCGTGACGGCACGCACGAATCGCCCCTGGTGATACAGCAGGGACAGCGCGACTCCGTCGATTTTGTATTCGACGGCATACTCGACCGCCTCGGACTTCAGCAGCTTGCGGACGCGTTCGTCAAATTCGACCAGCGCCTGCTCATCGTACACGTTGTCGATCGACAGCATGGGCAGTCGATGCGGGACCGTGAGGAACCCGTCAATCGGCTCTTCGCCGACCTTGTGCGTCGGACTTTCGGGCGAGTCGTACTCTGGATGGTCGTGCTCCAGTTGCTCAAGACGCTTGAGCAGCCGATCGAATTCCAGATCGCTGATCTCCGGGCGTGCGTCGACGTAATACAGCCGATTGTGCCGCTCGATATCGTGGCGGAGACGTTCGATTTCCTGGCGGACCTTCGTGGTCATGGGCGTGTCGGTCGAAGTGAGAGCAGGCGAACCAAACGCAGGGGAATGTATCCGTGGGATCGAGGAGAAACCAATTCCCGGTTTCGCATCCCTATTGTAACCCGAACCTTTCGCGAGGAGCCTCCCCGATCAGATTCATGAGACGCCGTCGCGACTGCTTCGAGTTACGATCCGGTGCCACGGTCTGGCGCGCCCAGAGATGGTTGTGGCTCTGACGGAGGAAGCCGTCGGGTTTGTCGTCGCGTCTGGATGCGGTCAACCGTCATGGCCAGAAGGCCGGCGAGAATCAGGACTGATGCCTGGACCGTGACCGCCTGAGTTCCGTAGGACGACACGAGCCGATTCATGGGCCCCTTGGGATCACCCATCATGGCCGCAACGCTCATCAGGCAGGTGACGACGAATGAGACTCCAGACAGGATCACAATGGCCCAGAACGGATTCGCCAACAGGCGATCCCGACTGTGTGGATGAGCTTCTGGGGACTCGGTGGGCGTCTGCTGGAAATCCTTCGCGGTCATGATTCCGAAATGTCGGTTGGAGACGGCGTCTGATTGTTGTTTGATGAAGAGCGGGCGGCTCCAGGGTGTGTGCCGCGCCCGGGGTGTGGCGTCTGAACCAAAGAGGCCAGGGGCAACATTCGAGGATCATACCACATGAAGGCCGAAGGAGTCTTCTCGAAACAGGCCGCCCCAAACCGGTAAGCCGGTGGTTCGGGAGGAGACGGAGGCATCGTTTCGTGAATCGCCGATGGTGCGCTCCACAATTCGGCTCGTTCACCTAGAATCGGTCGCTGGTGGATCGGCGTCTGCGCGGTAACGGCCAAGCCGTCGTCACGATCTCTCTTCGCGATGCGAATCCTGAAAGCCACTCCCATGCAGTTTGAGACTCGCGCTGTGCATTGCGGCGTTCATAAAGACGCAGCATACAACAGCTGCATCACGCCCATTTATCCGTCGTCCACATTTGCGTGGGACGACCTGAAAACCAATCGCGGCTTCGACTACACACGCAGCGGTAACCCGACGCGGCAGGCGCTCGAGGAAAACATCGCCTCGCTGGAAGGCGGGATCGACTGCAAGGCGACCTCGACCGGAATGTCGGCCATCACCGCGACGATGCACCTCTTCCAGCCGGGAGACCACATCATCGCCGGGCATGATATTTACGGCGGAACGTACCGGCTGTTTGCCAATGTGTTCTCGGCGATGGGGATGACGTTTTCCTTCGTCAACATGGGCGACCCGCAAAACGTCGAGCAGGCTTTGACGCCGCAAACAAAGGGCATCTGGATTGAAACGCCCAGCAATCCGTTGCTGAATATCGTCGAGATCGCCGCGATCACGAAAATCGCGAAGCGCCAGGGTTGCGTCACGATCGCTGACAACACGTTCCTTTCGCCGTATCTCCAAAGACCATTCGAGCACGGCGTCGACATTGTGATCCATTCGACGACCAAATACCTCAACGGGCACTCGGACGTTGTCGGCGGTTGTATTGTCACGCAGCACGAACCGCACAAGGAACGCATTGCATATATCGTCAACGCGCTCGGCCTGGCGTGTTCGCCTTTCGACGCCTGGCTCGTCCTGCGCGGCATCAAGACTCTGGGCCCACGGATGGAGGCCCATCAACGGGGCGCCATGGCGATCGCCCGCATGCTCGACTCGCATCCGGGCGTCGAACGCGTTTACTATCCGGGACTCGAAACGCATCCCGGACACGCACTCGCCAAACGCCAGCAGAACGGATTTGGCGCCATGCTGAGTTTCGATATTGCCGGAGGACGACCTGCGGCCGAGCGGTTCTTCAGCAAGATTCAATTGTTCGCACTGGCCGAATCACTGGGAGGGGTGGAGTCGCTGATCGAGTATCCGGAGTCGATGAGCCACGCTTCAATGACGGCCGCGGCACGGAAGGAAGCGGGCATCAGCGAGAAAACGATCCGCGTTTCGGTGGGGATCGAACATCCCGACGATCTGATTGCGGATCTTCGACAGGCGCTCGAGTCATCTATCGCGGTTGCGAGCGATCGTCCGACTTTCTAGGATTTTCGCGTCGTCGTCGTCGTCGTCGTCGCACACCAGTTTAGCCGCACATTTGAAATGTGCGGCTAAACGATAAGATGCGCGACGGAACGTGCGGGGCAATGACGGCGCGGCATCAGGATTCCCAATTCTTAACTCGATCAAACGCTCGCATCACTCGGAAGGCACACTCCATGGCTGAACAGAAGGCAACCAACGTCCATTGGCACGATCACAAAGTTGCGAGCGCGGACCGGAAAAAACTCAACGGACACAAGGGGGCCGTGGTGTGGTTTACCGGCCTGAGTGCGTGCGGCAAG
Organism: Planctomycetaceae bacterium; assembly: GCA_019636315.1. Classification (GTDB taxonomy): domain Bacteria; phylum Planctomycetota; class Planctomycetia; order Planctomycetales; family Planctomycetaceae; genus JAHBXU01. Next base: position 8,563 of record JAHBXU010000013.1, read on the forward strand.
AGCACGATCGCCAATACAGTCGATCACAAGCTGCATGAGTTGGGAAAGCACACGTACATCCTCGACGGCGACAACGTCCGGATGGGGCTGAATAAGAACCTGGGCTTTTCTGCAGAGGATCGGGCAGAAAACATCCGGCGAATCGGCGAGGTCGCCAAGCTGTTTGCGGACGCGGGGCTGATCACTCTGACGGCCTTCATTTCCCCCTATCGAGCCGACCGCGACGGAGTTCGGGCCCTGATGCCGGAGGGGGAGTTTATTGAGATTCTGGTCGACGCGTCGATTGAAACCTGCGAGAAGCGCGATCCCAAGGGCCTCTACAAGAAGGCGCGCGCGGGCGAGATCAAGGGATTCACGGGGATCGACGACCCGTACGAAGCCCCCGAAAAGCCGGAGTTGGTGCTCGACTCCAACAACAAGGGAATCGACGAACTGGCGGACGAGGTCGTCGCGTTCCTGAAGTCGAAAGGATTGCTGTCGGTCTGATCGAATCGGACCGAATCAGCTTCCCAGGCCGACAGCGATATTGTCGGCCTGGGAGACGGAAATCCCAATGGTGACATGGTGACATCGGCGCGAAAATTCACGCTTGTCGCTTCGCGCACCGCGCCGTCGATCAGGCCGACGTACCAGACCGCGATGCTGAAGATCAGGAAGATGATAAAAGCCGCGACGGCCATCCAGATGACCCAACCCAGGGCGCTGGCGAGCGCCTTGAGGCTGCGTCGGGCCTGTTCCTCGAATTGCGGGCTCAAGCGGTCAAGCGCTTCCGGAACCGTCCCCGACGTCTCTGCCACATCGACGATGTGAATGAATTCTTCTGGGAACAGTTGGGTCCGGTCGAGGGCGCCGGTGAGCGTTTCGCCGGCCATCACATCCCGGATCACCTGGGGTTTGGCCGCCATGAACGCCCCATTGGAGGTCGCCCGCAGGCTGGCATCGAGGCTGTCCTCAATCGGCATGCCGGCTTCCTGGGTCAGGTGAAAGGCCCAGGAGAAGCGGGCGATGGCGAAGGCCTGCAGACACCCGCCGACGACCGGAATCCGCATGAGCGCCTTGTGTGTGGCGGCTTTGCCTGAGAGCGACGAGGTCGCGATGCGATACAAGAGATAGGTGCCGGCGATGCCGATGCCCCACCAGGAAAGCCACGTCAAAGCCCCGCTCACTCCCAGCAACCCCCAGCCCAGAACGTCGATGGGTTCGGTGCCGCGGGCCGCAGCGATGATCCCCAGCAGGCAGATCAACAGGGCAATGACCAGAATGGCCGCAACGAGTTGAATGATCGGCAGTGTGATCTGGCCGATGAAGTCCTTCCGCAGCCGCAGATTGTTCTCGAAATGATCCGCGAGTGAACTGAGCACCTCCGGCAGGGCGCCGGAGTGTTCGGCCACGTGGACCATATCCACCATCAGGTTGGGGAAGCGTCCTCCTTGAGCCCGCATGGCGGTGGCGACGTCTTCGCCCATTTTGAGCCGCGTGGTGATGTCGGCCATCGCGTCTCGCAGTCGTGGATCGGTCGATTTGCGGCCCGCCAGATCGAACGCCCGGACGACCGGCACACCGGCCTGGAGCGCCGTCGACAGCGACCGGCACGCCACAGCCAGCGGTTTCAGCTTAATGCGCGGGTGAAACATGGGGGACTGTGTTCGTGGTCAGGCGAACGTGTCGAATGACGATTCCGACCGCCGCCGGCCTCAGCCGACGGGACGGTTGATGATTCCCAAACTCAATTCCTCGGCCGGCCGTCATCGTGTTCGCATCTTCACAAAAATTGCACCGACGGTGCCTGGGGGATGACGCCCACAAGGGCAGGTGCGTTGCAAACGTACCGTGCACGCCTATGATGAAGTCACTGCGTCCATCGCCCGACTTCACGAATTTTAGCGAAAGACTGCCGGCGTGAGCACCAACCTCGATCAACTTGTCACTCAGGCGAGAAAGCGGCTCGACGAACAGACCGTCGCGATTGTTCAACTGCACTTCGATCCCAAGCTGGGGGCTCCTTACTGGCTCGACAAGGCGAAGAACCTCGGTTTCAACCCGCTTAAGGACGTCACCTGCTTTGATGACCTGAAAAAGTTCCCTCTGTTTGAGGACGACGACCTCCGCGGCGGACCGGTGACGCGCTTCCTGCCTCAGAAGTGGCACAACGAACCGAAGTATGTCTTTGAAACCGGCGGCACGACCGGCATTCCCAAGAGCCGCTGCGTGGTCCGCGACCATTGGATTGATTACGAAGAATTCTCCAAGACGCTGCCCGATGAATCATTCCCGCCCGGTTCCAACTGGCTGATGCTCGGCCCCTCCGGTCCGCGGCGGTTGCGGCTGGCGGTCGAACATTTGTGTCAACATCGCGGCGGCATCTGTTTTTGTGTTGATCTGGATCCTCGTTGGGTTGTCAAGCTGCTCAAAAAAGGGGACGCCGCCGGAGCCAAGGCGTATGCAGATCACGTGATCGATCAGGCGGAGACCGTCCTCTCCGCCAATCACAACATTCAGGCGATGTTTGCGACTCCCAAACTGCTGGAGGCACTCGCACTGCGGCTGATCGACAAGGGGTCGAGCATCGCCGAAGCGGGAATCAAAGGCATCTTCGCCGGCGGCACCGAGTTCACCCCGCAGTGGTATCGCTTCTGCCGCGAAGAACTGCTCGGTCCGGATGTTTACATCACACCGACCTACGGCAACACACTCATGGGGCTCGCCTGCGGGAAGCCGTTCGACCCCGCGGACGACTATAAGATCACCTATTACGCACCGGAGCCGCGCGCCGCTGTCGAAGTGGTCAACTTTGACGACTACTCGAAAGTCGTGGATTACGGCGCCACCGGCCGCGTGAAATTGTATACGCTCACTGAGGAGCTGTTTATCCCCGGGTTTATGGAACGCGACGAAGGAGAACGTGAACAACCCCACGAAAAGTATCCCTGGGACGGTGTCAGCGGCACCCGCCCGTTCCACGAGTTACTCAAGACGACCACCGTTGGGGTGTATTGATGCCAATCCGGCCGCGGGTCACCTCGCGGAACAGGTGTTGCGGCAGAATCGACATCTCCGCAACGGAACTTGCAGGGAGGAATGGTAATTTCTCTTGACTGGGGTCCCCACCCCTTCTAGTCTTTTCCCATGTCGTCGAGATTCCCAGTAACCCGAATCGCGTGCGGCCTGCTCACAGCGGGTCTGATTGCATTGATTCTCGGGTTGCCGATGTTGTGCCTCGCGTCCGGTGGACCGTCGAGCGCTCTGTTAATGACAGAGCGTGCGGGGGTCGCGGATGGCGAGGCACATGGGCTTGTCTGGGAGATTTCCGGCCTGTTCGAGATCCTGGGCGATCTCGTCCCACTCACGCTGCCCGCCTATGCTGATGGCGTCGCGGATGATTGTGAGCAGTGGGAAAGTCTCGTATTCGAAAGCCATCTCCAGCGCGGACCACCAGGTTGCTGATTCGCCCGCGGGCTGTGGATGACGGCCTCTTTCTGGTCTGAATCCTGCGCGGCGCGCTGAAAACCTCTTCCAGCGCGGCCCCTGCACGTCCTGCGGAATGACTGGCAACGCGTGCGTTGTTGCCTCGGCGGGGCCCATCAGTTCCCCCCGCAGTCCCTCCGAGTGAAATCCCCCGCTGCCCGTCGGATGGGGAACGGACCGTAACGTCCTGAGGATGTCACGTGACTGTTCGAGAATGCGTCGTGGAAACTGGGCCTCGTCATGCGCCGACACGGAAGTCGGATCCGCTCGCCGATCTTCGGGAGGCGATTCATCATGCGGCTCACCTGTTGCCAGCTCAAGGGCCCATCACCGCCTTTGTCCACCACAATACGCTGCATGCGTTCGAGGCGCTGCCTTTCGGCGAAGCGCTTCAGCAGGGAGCCGACATCTTCGGATGCGAGACTTATCTGCCAGAAGCAGATTACCGGACGTTCCTTGAGGACGAGCGAATCACTCCGGCTGACCTCGGTGAAGTCCTCCTCGATGACCTCAGCGACCAGGCGGACCATCTCGTGGGACGATTGGGAACGCGATTTCACCTGCGACTCGCCATGTTGCAGTATCCCCTGCGGATGGCGTCGCGTCACGAACTGCGTTGGCTGATCGCGAAGACGGATGCCTTGCGCCACTTTCGTCCGGAGGCGCCTGCCGACATTCGACGGAGAATGGTGGAACAAACGCGTCACTGGATTATGCGCGATCTGCGCAATGGTTCCTCCGCCTCTGCCGAGAATCATGCGCCGCGAGGCGATGAGCAGATTCGCCAGACGGTCGCCCGCTTGCTCGACCGTTCCGGCGGAAAGTCCATTGAGGATTGGGATCCGGATCAATGGGAGGCGTTCAGTCTGCAATTGTTATGGCAGGTGTGTCAGGAAGGAGTTCGCGGGCTGCCTCCCGCGCCGCCCCCCACGCCGCGGGCGCTTCGGCATCGAGACCGACTGTTGCGTCTCACCAGTCAGGACTGCGACCAGTATGTCCACGAGTTTCTGATCCGGTTCTGTGCCGCCTATCTGGATCAAGGGCTGGCCAACTGGAGCCTCCCGCACCGCGAACTGGGCTTCTATCGCTCGTTTGTCGAGTTGTATCGGCAGCCGGCCGGGCCCCCCGATCGGTGGCTCAAGGGTTTGCGTGGCGAACTGCAACGCCTGTCCGATAATCAGGTCGGCCCGCTGGAGTCCATTGCTGAATCGATGGAGTTGCTGGGCCTCTCTCCCGCCAGGCAGGAGCGATACATCCAGGCCAGTTTGCTGGCGCTGCGGGGCTGGGCGGGCATGATCTGGCAGACCGAGACGCGGGGAGATCGCGTGTTTCACCCGGCGCCGGAAGGCAGCCTCGTCGGCTTCCTGGCGGTGCGGCTCATTCTCGACCGCTTCGCCGCCGCCTATGTCGCCCGCACGACACTTGGTTTCCGTGGCCCCCTCTCGGAATTGCTCGACACCGTCGGATCAAACGACGGGGAGGAGTCGTTCCACAGCGTCGAGCAGCGCGCGTTCCAGGTCTTCCAGTTGGCTCAGGTTCGCGAATGGATGCCGCAGGAGTTGAATCATCTATCTCCCAGCGAATGGTCTCAGCTGATTGAGGAGATTGAACAGTTCTCTGAATTTGAGCGACGGCGGATTTATCAGCAGGCGTTCGAGCGACGGTATGAGGTCGGCCTTCTGGACGCGCTGGCAACCCATGCTCCCCGATTGCGGCACGAGGTTGATGTGCCGAAGTTCCAGATGTGCTGCTGCATCGACGACCGGGAAGAGTCCTTCCGACGACATCTGGAAGAGATTGAGCCGGCCTGTCGGACGTATGGTCTGGCAGGTTTCTTCGGCGTCGCCATGTACTATCGGGGGACCGACGATGCATACGATCTGCCGCTGTGTCCGGTCATCGTCAAGCCGCGGCATTACGTTCGCGAAGAGGTCACCTATTCTTACGGCGAGATGCACCGTCGTCGGGAAGGGACGCGGCGCGTCTGGGGAGCCGCGTCCCACCGCTGGCATCTGGGCAGCCGCAGCTTTTTCGCTGGCATCGTGACCGCGCTGCTGGGGGCGGCGGCATCCATCCCCATGACGGCCCGGATTCTGTTTCCGCGGGCCACGTCTCAGGTTCGACGGATGTTCGGACGGATCGTGCAACCGCCGCTCGCCACACAACTCATGCTGGAGCGGCACTTCCCCGAACCGGGACCGGAACCCGGTCAAGTCGGGTTCCTGGTGGAAGAGATGGCGGGCATCGTCGAGCGCGCCCTCCGCGACATCGGCTTGACGGAGGGTTTCTCCCGACTCGTGATGATCTGCGGTCACGGCTCATCAAGCCTCAACAACCCGCACGAATCGGCGTATAACTGCGGCGCGTGCGCGGGGGCGCGCGGCGGGCCCAACGCACGCGCGTTTGCACGCATGGCGAACGATCCCCGGGTGCGGCAGGCACTGTCCGCCAATGGACTCACAATTCCATGGACCACCGTTTTTCTGGGGGCATTCCATGATACCTGCAACGACCGTCTGACCTACTTCGATCTCGACGCACTGCCATCGTCGCACTGGGAGGACTTCGAACATGCCAAGGACTGCATCGACCAGGCGCGGGAACGGAACGCACACGAACGTTGCCGGCGCTTTCAATCGGCGCGACTGACGCTGACCCCGGAACAGGCGCTGCGGCATGTGGAGTCCCGTGCGGAAAATCTGGCCGAAGTTCGACCGGAATACAATCACGCGACCAACGCCGTCACGATCGTCGGACGGAGATCGAAAACGCGCGGTCTCTTCCTGGACCGGCGGGCCTTTCTCGCATCGTACGATCCGACCGTCGACGATGATCAGCAGACGATCCTGACACGCATCCTCCAGGCGGTTGTGCCCGTCTGTTCCGGCATCAGTCTGGAATACTACTTTTCCTGCGTCGACCCGGACGGGTGGGGCTGCGGGTCGAAGTTGCCGCACAACATCACGTCGCTTCTGGGGGTGATGATGGGGGCGGGCAGTGATCTGCGCCCGGGGCTTTCTCGCCAGATGGTAGAGATTCACGAACCGCTGCGGCCCGTGTTCGTCATCGAGACGACCCCGGCCGCCATGCTCCGCATCATGGATCGCAATGGGGGCATTGGCCGCCTGTGCCGCAATGAATGGGTGCGGATCGTCACACTTGATCCCGACACCTCTGCACTCCACGTGCTGCGAAACGGCGTCTTCGAGCCGTATCGACCCGAATCGCGTGAGTTGCCGATCGTCAAGTCGTCTGTCGACTGGTATCGCGGCTGGCGAGACCATCTGGGCTTTGCCGCGATCAGCCGACCGAAATCGCCGCTCCTGACGATCCATCGGCATATTGAATCTCGATCTGAGGAGGGCGTGGAATGAATTCCGAGTCACTGCATACGGTGTTGGGAATCGTCGTGGTGGCGGCTCCATTTGTGCTCTTCGCCATTTTGGGGTTGTCATCGTTGATTGGGCGCCCGCCCAGCGAAGGCTGGACCGCGGCGATCATTCAGACGGCCGTGATTGGCGGGTTGTTGTCGGCCGTCGGGGTTCTGGTCTGGATGCTGATTTCAGGCACGAGGCATGTCCCGCTAGAACTCGGAAACTGGGTCATCATTCCCGAACAGCACTTCCATTTTACGCTGAAGTTCGTCTTCGACCGCTTGTCGGTCCCGATGGTGATTCTCTCCTTTCTGCTGGTCGGAACCATCGGCGCGTTTGCCAACGTCTATCTGCACCGCGAGCCGGGCTATCACCGCTTCTTTCTGTTGTACTCGATGTTTCTGCTCGGCATGGTGACAACCTCCGTCGCCGGGACGATTGAGACGCTGTTCGCCGGCTGGGAACTCGTGGGACTGTCCTCGGCGCTACTGGTCGCGTTCTTTCAGGACCGGCAGTCTCCGGTTCGCAATGGGATTCGAGTGTGGTCGGTGTATCGCGTGGCGGATGCCGCATTCCTGATCGCCGCGCTCACGCTGCATCATGTGACTGGCGCCGGGGACTTCGACAAGCTGATGGGGGCCGGCCCCTGGCCGGCCGGAGAGGCGTCGCTGTCGTCGGCGCAGGCGCTCTGGATCGGACTGCTGTTGCTTGTCGCCGCGGCTGGAAAGTCGGCGCTGATTCCATTTTGCGGCTGGTTGCCTCGGGCGATGGAGGGACCGACGCCGTCGAGCGCCGTATTCTACGGTTCGTTGTCGGTGCACCTCGGCGCGTTCTTGCTCCTCCGCGTGAGCCCGATCCTGCAGTTGTCTCCGCTGCTGTGCGCGATTGTCGTTGTCTGGGGCCTGTCGACGGCGCTGTTCGCCGCCGTGGCCGGGCGCGTGCAATCCGATATCAAGAGCGCGTTGGCGTTCGCCTCACTCACGCAGGTGGGCATCATTGTCGCAGAGATTGGCCTGGGCCTGCGGTATCTGGCGTTGGTGCACATCATCGGCCATGCCTGCTTGCGGACATTGCAATTGCTGCGTGCCCCGACGCTGCTGCACGACTATCACTCGCTGGAGAATGCGCTGGGCGGTCGATTGAAGCAGCCGACGTGGGTTGAAGAGCGTTTGCCGACGCCCGTCCGGAACTGGATCTACCGCTTCGCACTCGAGCGCGGCTACCTCGACGCACTGCTCTCAGATTATGTCGCGCTCCCGGTCATGAACATCTTCCGGCAATGCGACGCCTGGGAGCAGCGATTGACCGACCTTCTGTCTGGACGCCGCCACCGTGCCGGTGTGCCGGCGACCACCGTCTCCGAATCTCTGGATGAAATCCTGTGAGCCTGCTGCACCTCCCGTGGTTGGAGTTCTCCATTCTGATCCCCCTGGTGGGAGCGGTCGCGGTCGCCCGTGTGCGCGATCCGGACGAGGCGCGGCGTCAGTCGATCCTGATCAAGGCGTTCGTGCTGGTATGCGCCGCCGGCGCCTGGTTGGATTTTGGGCGGTTACACGTCTTCGCCGCGCATGACCGCTGGGATGTCGTGTCGGCGATCTTCGGCCGCGAGTTGATCTCCATTGATGAACTCAGCGCCCCCTTGCTGCCCCTGGCCGCGCTGCTTTACCTGGCGACTGCTCTGGCAACACTCCCCACCAAGGTGAAGCGTTATTCGTTCGCCGGTTCGCTGGCGTCGGAAGCCATCGTCCTCGCCACATTCAGTTGCCGCACGCCGTGGATGGTTGTTGCACTGCTGGCGGCGGGAACAGTTCCTCCCTGGTTGGAGTTGCGTTCGCGGCGAAGCCCGACCCGGATGTATGTGCTGCACATGGGGTTGTTCGTCTCGCTGCTGATTGCGGGGCAGGGGTTGATCTCCAGCGCGCCGCCGTCTACGGATCGTGCCGCAATCGGCGTGGCACTCCTGGCAACCGCCGTTCTGATTCGCAGCGGAGTCTTCCCGTTGCATCTCTGG
>JAHBXU010000130.1 GCA_019636315.1 Planctomycetaceae bacterium
CCAGCACCTGGAACGGGCAGCCGCCAAGTGCCTGCAGGACCGTTTCTAACGTCCCGTCCCGACCGGAGCTGCCAAGGTTTGCATAAATCAGCGGCTTGTGCGGATCGAGGCGGTCCCAGACCTCGGTTGCTGGAATGGGATAGGACCAATTGATCGGCCCGAGATAGACGTGGTTATCCGGCAATCCGTACGTACGTACGACTTCGCCAACATCGGCATAAGCCACATAGTCGGCGTCCGTATAGGTGAGCCTCAAGTCGCTTCCCAGGCTCCGCAGTCCAAACTTTCTTCGGACATGGTTGAGGGGCGCAGCGAGGTGAGCGAAGGCGGCAGGACGAATCAAGCGAAACACTGCACCGCCGACTGCAGGACCAAGCGAGCGGGCGAGCGGAATATCGGGGAGTGGATACCGCTGTCGCCCATAAGGGCTCCAATATGCGTTCGTCACCGTGATGTATGGAATGTGGCGAAGACGTGCACTCGCCGAAAGGGAGAGTCGAAAGTCACCGACGATCAGGTCGGGAGCAGTCGCATCAATCAGTTCCAGATCCCGCCGCACCTGTCGCTCAAGCGTATCCGCTTCATAGAGCCGCACCCCGTTGGCCAGCCGGCTGAGAAACTCCTTCGGTTCCAGTGAATCCAGGTCATGAACGGTCCAGCGAACGTCAGACAGAAGCGAATGCAGGCGCGACGGCGCCGCAAAGTGGACTTCGTAACTTGCTGGATCGATCGCGTCCGCCAGGACGCGTGGCCGTGCGAAATGGCACAGCGTGACGGCCTCACTCATAAACAGGATGCGTTGGCGAGGGCTCATGGTCATTGGCCGTCTAGTGCGGTGTGGAGAAAGCCCTGGTCGTGGACAGACGCCCCGTCCGTCCCGAGGGGGGAGTTGCGTATCCGAAGCGGAGGAGAAAGGCAGGGCGGTCGCCGTCGTTCAGTTGGAGGGCGCGTTCCAGTAGGTCCACCAGTGTCGCGGACTGCTGACGCTCGCTGGCTGAAAACGCCGATGTCGACGCGTGACGCAATGCGTTTGCGAGGACGAGGGGAGACATCATCGGCTGGGCCGCCAGCCCCGCGTCCGTGAGTGCGAGCCAGGCCCGTGACAAGGCGCGGCCGACCGATACATGCGCCGCCGGTGTGTCGTTCGTGGTTGTGATGACGCACACCCCAGAGGAACTCTTCACAAGTTGTGCGGACTTCGCGCCAATTGTGCGGGCCACGCCGGCGGCCCGGAACAACCAGTGCGGCATGCGCGATGCCATGCGAAACGCAGTGACTTCGCGGCGGCGGATCTCCAGCGATGCGAGGGAAAGCCCTTCATCCACTTCTGCGTCGGCGGCCGCATCGAATCGGACGCTGCGGAAAAAGGCCTCCCGCATGGCCGGATTCCCGAACAGGACGGCGTCCGATTGACGAATGATCTCGGCCAGTTCCTCAATGCGTGCGGGATCGACGATCCAGTCCGTTTTCGATTCCGCGAGCGGAGGCGTTCTCTCCTGCAGCAGCCCCAGAGTTTGGTCCGTGACCGCCCGCCCCTCGTAAAGTTTTCGGTTCGTGACGCGGGCCAGGATGTTCGGGTCCGGTCGAAACTCCGCCTCCGGTACGTCATCGACATGCACAACCGCGGCGTCGGATTCGTGGGAGAAATCGACGACCGCCTCCTGACCGTTGAACCGGGCGGCCGCGAGCATGTTTTCCGCGGCGGCGCCCACGGCGATCCAGGCCATGCGCTGGCCTGCATTCATCGGCGAGGGATCCCGCGTAGCATCAACTCGAATGATGACGCGACGGCCGTCCGGGTGTACTTCAAACTGCCAAGGCTGCAGATTGTCGCCGGAGGGAGCTCGGACGGCAGCCTCCACGAGCTGATCAAGATAGCGGCGGGTGATCTGCAGATCGGCACAAGGAATCACGGCAGGCACATCACCTTCCGCCCTGTGCTCACAGGGCGTCCACGAGATGATTTCTGGATTTGTTTCGCGCCGCGAAGTTCTCTTCTCGGCGCTCGACAACGGCGGCGATCCCGTTTTTGGGACGCAAGGTTATCATCGGCTCGTAACGGACCGCCTCCGTACCGACGGAGCGTATTCTCCAGGCTTGAGCGATTGTCGCCAGCACGACAATCCCTTCAGCCCATGCGAACGGTTCTCCAATACAGAGTCGAGGGCCGCCGCCAAAGGGGAAGTAGCCCGATTTGGGACCGGCCGCCTCGTCTCCTCTGGCCCACCGCGTCGGATCGAAGTGTTCGGGGTTGGGAAAGTATCGCGGGTCACGGTGCGTTACGTACTGCGTCATGCCGACAACGGTGCCCTTCGGAATGGCGTAACCTCCGAGCTGCAGGTCCTCCATCGCCAGGCGTGTGATGCCCCAGACTGGCGGATACATCCGCATGGATTCCGCAAGCACCATACGGGTGTATCGCAGATTTTTGAGGTCGTCGAACGTCGGCTTGCGCCCCTGCAGAACGCTGTCGACTTCCTGATGCATTTGTGACTCGATTTCCGGATGCTGCGACAGCGCATGCCAGGTCCAGGTGAGCGCGGTGGCGATCGTTTCATGCCCGGCCGTCAGCAACGTCATCACCTCGTCGCGGACTTCGTCGTCGGTGAGACGAATCTTTCCCGACTCGCCCTCGTGCGCCTGCAGGAGGATGCTCAAGACATCGTGATGCGATTGTGATTCGGCCCGACGCTGTTGAATCAAGCCGCGGACAAAAGAGTCGAGCAATTGCTGCGCGTTCCGATATTGACGCGCTGCAGGAAGTGGAAGCTTTGAGAGCGCGGCCCATTTGGGATCAATCAGGAGCCGATTGAAATGCCGCAGGACGGTTGTCAAAGCGTCCTCGATGTGAGAATCATCCGCGACCGCGTCGCAGTCAAACAGCGCACGAAGGATGATCCGCAGCGTCAGCCGGTTCATCTCATCCGCGAGTTCGACACGTTGACCGGGCCGCCATCCGCCAGAGACGTCCGCAGCCGGTGTGGTGATGTGCGCGATGTAATGAGGGATCGACTGCCGGTTGAACGCGGGTTGAATCAGCCGGCGGCGCTTGAGGTGCAAATCGCCGTCGATCGTAACGAGCCCATTTCCGAGGACGGGCTTTGCCCGCGTCAACACGCCCGTCTTGTGAAAACTGCGGTGCCTTGCAACAAGCACTTCGTGAATCAGCTCAGGATCGTTGAGCTGCACGACGCGGCGGCGGCCGAGTCGGAACTGCGCCACGTCTCCATAGTCACGGGCCAATCGCGTCAGGAACTCCACGGGATTTTCGCGGAACTCGCGAAGCTGGCCGAAGAGCGACCGTCCCCGAGGACCTGGCGGAAGTGGAAAGGCAGTCGTGCGGAGTGTCATATGGGTGCCAGCCGATGAGCGCGACACACGTTGTGTGGTCAGGAGACCTTGGCACTGGGCGTCTGCATCCGACGCTTCAGCCACCAGCGCTTGAGTTGTTGCCAGGGGTGCCGGTTTCCACCGCGGAGGCGCTTCGTGACGAGTTTCTGACGATAAGCGTCAAAGTGGCCGTAGTACGGAGCCGGTCGCACGCCAGAGTGTCCGAGGAGTGTCTTCGCGGTGAGTGCGCCAACCATTCCGGTGGCCAGCGAACAGGCCAATCCAAGTGAAGCACCGGCTTTTCGCCCGGGCTGGAAGTACCTGGAGAAATCGACATAGGAAAGATGTATTGGCGACGGGCAGCAGCCAACGGAGAAAGCGACGATCTTGTCGGCCTGATCCATGTCGTCGCGAAAGTCAAAAAACTCCTCAAAGCTCATGCCCTGCGGATCGAAGGCCAGCCATGCGGTGCCGTACGCGTGAGGGCCGGCGGTGAGGGCCCAAATTCCGCGACGGCGGGCCTCGCGAAAGACGAGCCGCCGGGCGTCGATGGCGAAGAAATCGACGCCGTCGACGAGAATATCGGCATCATCGAGAAACTCCGCGACGTTCTCCTCGCCGATGGGCGCACCGATCTTTCGGATGTCGATTTCCGGATTGATGGCCAGTGCCTCTTCGGCCATCACATCGACTTTGGGGCGGCCCACCGTCCGCATGTTCGCGCCATACTGGCGATTGAAGTTGGCGAGCTCAAAGGAGTCCGGATCGGCGATGGTGAACTTGCCGATCCCCAGGCGTGCAAGTGTGATCAGATGCACGCCCCCGACGCCGCCCATGCCGATAATGGCCACGCGGCTGTGACGCAGTTTCTCCTGTTCCTCGCGCGTCAACAGGCCGTCGTGACGGGAGAAGGCTTCGTCATAGGAGAACGAAGGATCGGCGTGCGGCACGACCGTGGAGGCAGTCGATTCGACACGCGATTTAGCGGCGAGCGTCATCATGGGGGCACCGCCTTCCTGAGGAGTCAATCGAGGAGTTGAACGCGGGATCTCTGACCGTTTGGTGATTCACCTGGAGAGTCGTGCGTCCGTGCGATTGAATTTCCGGCAATGAAAACAGTTGTCTCCCGGTGATGCTAACCGCTGCTCATCCGGGAACCAAGACCGGAGGCACTTCGAGGGCCAGAGTCTCCAGGGTTTCATAGGGGTTTACAGGCGCGGCGGCCGATTGCTGCAGCAGTCGCGGTGCGGATCGCAACGTGCGCCGACAGGCATCATAACCGCAATCGCAGAGCAGTTGTTTTTCCTCCGGCGTGAGACCAAATTTCATGCCCGAGACGCAACCCGCGTCGACCTGCACGTCGCCGTCCCAATGCTCCGGTTCGTGGAGTTCCTTCAGACTGTTCAGGACGATATCGGCCACGCGGAAGATGTAGTGGGCCAGGTTCAGGCGGTGCGGCTTCGGGGCGTTGGCGGATCGAGCGTTTCTCATCCGGACGCACAGCGACGGAGCGTCGCTGTGCGGGAACAAGAGCCGCCGTGAGATGGGGGCAAAGCAGCCGTCGAACAGGGCACGGCCGTTCACGTCGCGGACTGCGAACACGCCGGGAATACTGATCGAACAGCGGACCGCTGTGGCAACCTTCACTTCGGGCGTTGAGGTATTCGAGAAGATCATCGGCTCACCGCTGCCGATATCCGTGGCCACGACGCTGAGTGGGACATCCAGATCGCGAAAGCGACGCTTCGCCAGAACCGAATCAAGCCAACTTTCGAACCGGTCTCCGGCGAACAATCCAAAGCGGCGAAGCAGTGTGAGGGGGCGGACGTCCAGAAACTGGCGATAATCCGTTTTGAGCATCAACTCAAACGCTTCGGGAACCGAATGGCCGCTGGCGAAGACCGAAGCCACCAGACTTCCCGCTGAGACGCCGGCCCAGGCGGCCGCCGTGGCGTCGGCTTCACGGATGGCACGGTACGCCCCGACGTGAACGGCGACGCGTGTCCCTCCGCTCAACAGGAGAATGTTGTACTGCACAATCCCATTCCTCAGGTCTGGTCGATGTCGTCAGCCGCTAGTGTTGCCGGGGAGATTCGTACTTTGCTGTGCTGCCGGTCCGAAGACTGCTGCAGATCGCGTTCCGTGGCTCCAATCTCGGCTGAACTCGGGATGTGGTCCGGAGCCGCTACATCTACCGTTTGCGTTGCGCCGTCCCTCTCCACAACAAGTATAGACTACGGAAACTGCGCGGTCGTCCGAAAACAGCACATGCCGTTCCAATCGCTGTAATCCTCCTATTTGGAACGCACAGTGAACGGTGCTGCGTCTGGAAAATCGGGACCACTCGGTGGTTTGGCCGACAGTCGATTGGAACTGGCTCTCGTGTCTCGCCAGAGGGGCATCGGGCACGTCCGCGCTCGACGGGCAAACCGTCGAGCTGGGGGCGTTTTGCGTGATATTCGTGACCAGACGCGCGGCTTTCGGAAATCGTGCGTGCCGCGGCCGATGCTGGCGTCAATTCCGAGGATCTGGTATTGCTACGCTTTTGGCGTACAGGTCCTCTTCACTCGTTAGGCTGAGTTCTGGTCCCGCTATGGAATTGTTCGACGCACTCTGGGCTCTGCTTGGCGCCTTGTATGACGTGGTCGTCGCCCTCGTGGCGGTGGTTGTTCCCTGGACGCCGCTGATCGCCTGGGTCGCGTTCTGGTCGCTCGCCGTGAACTGGGTGAACCTGCGGCGAGTGCTGCTGAGCGGCGGTTGGGTCGGCGTGCTGTTGATCATGTTGATGGCCGTTCTTGGCTGGGGAAGCATTGCCCCGCCCGAATCCGGTAGGCATGTCATGCTGGGTCTCACTCTCAGCAATTTTGTGGGCAAGACGGTGTACGTAACAGCGCTCGCCGTGATCGCACTTTTGTGCGGTTCCATGCAGCTGTCGGGACTTTGCGGCTCCCTGGTGTGCTTCAACGACTCACCAGCAGAAGATCCGCACGACGCGCACGCCCACGAGACGGCAGCGGCTCACTGATCAACTCTTCGGCTTCTTTCACAGCGACCGATCGGCGTCCTTCGTCAATCACGAAGGGCCATAGTGGGTGATGCGCTGCGCGGATTGCGGGTCGGCCAGCGGATTTGCTCCTCATCGTTCGAACATCGCGAAGAGGGTTTCGATGCAACAGACCATATCGCGAATGGCCGCTGCCCTGATCGTCGTCCTCGTCGTGACGACCGAATCACTGCCAGACGAATTCCCCCGTCCCGCTCAAACCCCGGAAGATCGTGTCGCAGCAGGGCTGTTCCCGCCGGGAGAGCCGATTCCCGTCGCACAAGTGCGTGGCCGGGGACAGCTTGGCACCAGCAACGGGTTCACTGCGACGCCCCTCGGAACGGCGGATGTCTTCGGCAACGGGCCGTATGACCTGTTCCTTGAACCGGATCAGCTGTTTCCGTTTCTGAGATTCGATGAACAGGGCGTGCCATTTTACGGCGCTCCGGTGAGAGTCGGCGGCGAGAGGGTCAATGGCGACATCGTCACCGGCCCGGACGGCACGATCTTTGGTGTGAGCACGGCCGGGCGGAAAATCCGCGTCAGTCAGTTTGATCGCACGCGCCGCCGGTTCGAGCGGCTCGCGGAATCACCCGAGCTGGACGCACCCGGCGCACTCGGCGGCGGAGCGGCTGGCTGGATCGGCGAGAACGGCGAGTTTCACGTGTATTCCACGGTTAGTGATGGCGTGGCGTACCGGCCGCCGGGAGATCATCACTCCGCCACATTTATGCCGTATGACGGTGCTGGGTTCTGGCGAGGCAATATTCCTCGAACCATCCTGTACCACGTGCGGTTCGACTCCCCGCGCATGGGCACGGTTCGGTCGATTGGTCGCCGGGAGGGTGGAGAGGGACCGGGCGAGTTCCTGTTTGGCACGCGCGGCGGAAGCGTGATTCGCTGTGGAACAGATACTTCCCCAATGCTTATGACCAGCGAGAAGCTCGGTGCGCTGCGCTGTTTCGCCATCGATGAATCCACGGGGGCGCCGGCACAACTACGGTTTGTGAACAATCTTCAGCACGTCGCGCTGAAACACCATGTGATCAATCCGAGCATCAAATCCATCCCCGATCCGGCAACCGGTGCGGCGAATCTCGTTGTCGGCGACACGGGGCGTCTCTGGTTTTACCGCTTTGCGGAGCAGTTCGCTCCAAACGGGTCGCCCGTTTTCCATACGCCGCAGCCCGTGATGGGTGAGGGGATGCACCACGCTCTGGGCGATCTGCCGGTCATCAGCCTGGGAGACGTGGACGGCGATGGCCTGTTGGACATCATGGCGGGGAATGACGCGGGTGAACTGCTCCTGCTCAAAAACATCGGGCAGAAGGACAGGCCGGAGTTCGACCACGCGGTCTCCGTTCCCGTCGGGGAGCGTCCACTGGACATTAAGGCCAACTATCGCGGATCGATTCAAGGTCCGGGCGAGGCCTGGTGGGGGTACACGTGCCCCACGCTTTACGACTGGGACGGCGACGGCCGACCCGATGTGATTCTCAACAGCATCCTCGCCGACTACATGTTCATCCGTCAGGTTCCGTCAGAGACCGGCTCCGCCTTCGCCGAGCCGCAACTGATGTATTGCGACGGTCTGCAACTGCATCTCGCGTGGCGGAGCCAACCGGGAATCACCAATTGGGGGCGCGACCGGCTCTGCCTGATCGCCCTCGATGAACAGAACCTGCTGCGGATGTTCTGGAAGATTGACGATTTGAACGTCGAGCGGGGAGAACTCCTGCGACTCCAGGATGGGTCCCCCATCACGGCCAATGCTGACGAAGCGGCCGGCCAGACCGGCCGCGCGAAGCTGGTCCCGCACGATTGGGACGGCGACGGCGCGATCGACCTCGTCATTGGAACGTCGCGCGGCTTGTCATTCCCCGCTTCGCCGACAGCGTTTTTGCCCAGCCACTATTATCCGGATCACAAGGCGTCCGTGCTGCTGCTCCGCAACGTCGGCACCAACGACAATCCGGTCTTCGATTATGTAAAGCAGTTCGAGTTCAACGGCGAGCGGATCAAGCTGGACATCCATTCCTGCTCACCCGCGCCGGTTGATCTGGGCCGCGGCGTTATCGATCTGCTGGTCGGCGAAGAACACGGCACGATCCGTTACTACCCGCGGGAATCGCTCACCCTTTCCGGAGTTGAGTAGCGGCCGCTCATTCACTCCCATTCAATCGTTGCCGGCGGCTTGCTGCTGATGTCGTAGACGACGCGGTTGACGCCGCGGACGTCGTTGATGATCCGCGTCGAAATGCGTTGCAGGACATCGTAGGGGAGTCGCGACCAGTCAGCCGTCATGA
>JAHBXU010000131.1 GCA_019636315.1 Planctomycetaceae bacterium
ACTGTCAGTGGACAACGACACCGCCTGCCGGAACCGTTCTTCGTGCTCGCGACGCAGAATCCGATCGAACAGGAGGGGACGTATCCGCTCCCCGAAGCGCAGCAGGACCGCTTCATGCTGCAGATTCAGGTCGATTATCCGTCAGAGGAGGACGAGTTTCAGATTGTTCGCCAGTTGACAAGCCCGGCGCCGGAGCCGGTCGAGCGTGTGTTGACTCATCAGGAGCTATTGCGGTTGCAGAGTGTCGTGAGAAGGCTTCCCGTGGCCGACCACGTGCTGCGTTACGCCATGACGTGCACACGCTGGACGCGGCGTGAGTCGGAGCAGACGCCGGACTTTGTCCGAGAGTATGTCACCTGGGGGGCCGGCCCGCGGGCCAGTCAGCATCTGGTGATGGCCGCGAAAGCCCGGGCCATGCTTCAGGGGCGGGCCCATGTGAGTATCGACGATGTGCGGGCCGTGGCGCCGCCCGTGATTCGGCACCGCATTGTAACGAACTTCAACGCCGAAGCGGACGGCGTCACCAGCGACGCGATCGTGCAGAAGCTGACGGCACTCGTCCCCACTGATCCCACCAAGACGACTGCTGCCAGCAAACTCCCGGCAATTTTCGCGTCGGCCGTGGGAGACCGGAGATCGACTCCATAGCTCAAAGTTATGCGCACGGTGTGCCTCGCCGGAGATGTCGTCTTATTGACTGCGGCTGCGAATTATGCGTCCGAAAATTGAGGAATCATCATGTCGTCTGCCGCGTTAAAACGCCTGTCCTGGGAGCAATATGTTGAGTACGAACGCGACGCGCCCGAGAAGAGCGAGTTCTATGACGGCGAGTTGTTCGCGATGGCGGGCGGCTCCGCCAACCATTGTCTCGTCGCGACGAATTTTACGCGAGAAGCAGGCAACGCATTGAAATCCCGCAACTGCCGCGTCTATGGCAGCGACATGCGTGTGCTGTGTCCCACCGGGCTGGGGACGTATCCGGACGCATCCATCGTCTGCAGCGAACCGCATTATCGCGGCGACGGGCAGGACACGCTGGTCAACCCGGTCGTCCTCGTGGAGGTGCTCTCACCGACGACGGAGGCGTACGATCGTGGCAAGAGGTTCGAGCACTATCAGTCGCTGCTGTCACTTCAGGAGTACGTGCTCATTTCGCAGGACCATGTGCGAATCGAACATTTTGCGAGGCAACGTGCGAGCGGCCAATGGCTTTTGATGACATTCAGCGATCCAGACGGCCAAGTCGAGCTGCCCGTCGTCGGGATTGCACTGAGCGTCGCCGAAATCTATGCGAAAGTCGCGTTCGCGCCGCCCGTTCCGGAATGATCACTGAAATCGAATGACCGATGATTGATGGCTGAGCCCCCCGTCTCGCGTGAGCAGTCCGATCGCCGCCGCCTGCCCGGCGCCGTCACGCCGGAGTTGTTGTCCCGGCTTTCAGGTCTGGGCGTCAAAGCGCGGGCGATCGTGGAGGGGTTTGTCACCGGGCTGCATCGCAGTCCGCATCACGGTTTCTCCATCGAGTTCGCCGAACATCGTGAGTATTCGCCTGGGGACGATCTCAAGTATGTCGACTGGAAGGTCTTCGCCAAGAGCGATCGTTACTACCTGAAGCAATTCGAAGAGGAAACAAACTTCGCGTGCCATGTGCTGCTCGACGTCAGCGACTCGATGCGCTACCGGTCGGAACGGGCGTCGATGACCAAGCTGGAGTACGGGACTGACCTCGCGGCCGCGCTGGGGTATCTCATTCTGAGACAGCAGGACGGCGTGGGGTTGACGACGTTCGATGAATTGATTCGCGATCGCCTGCCGCCGGCCAGTCAGCCATCACACCTGGATCCCTATCTCGCTTTGCTCGAACGCCAGCAACCGTCGCGAGAGCTCTCGGTGGAAGATGTCGCGACCGCAGCACCGTCCGTTGATCGGCCGCACGCGGGTGAGGAGGGATTGGCTGGCGTGTTGCGCGACGTCGCGCTGCACACGCGCCGGCGCGGGTTGGTCGTGCTGTTCAGTGACTTGTTTGAAAACCCTGAGCAGGTGTTGCGGGGACTCAAGCATCTGCGGCATCAAAAACACGATGTGATTGTCGTGCAGGTGATCGACCGGGCTGAACGCGAGTTTCCCTTTGACGAGCCGACGCAGTTCTTCGGACTGGAGGGGACCGGCGAGCGGAGGTTGGAACCGCGCGGCATCCGCGAGGCCTATTGCCGCGAGTTCGAGACGGCGCTGCGGACGTTGCAGCGGGGCGTTCGCAATCTGGGAATGGACTGCTTGCTCGTGATGACGGACGAGCCGCTCGACGTGTCGCTGTCGCGCATTTTGAAGCGGCAGCCGACAACAGCCCGCGAACGCCCAGCGCGGAGATGATGGGATGAACACAATCTCTCTCCTGGCGTTTGGATTCGTCAGCCCGTTCCTGTTATGGGGGCTGTTGCTGGCCGGCGTCCCGCTGCTGATTCAATGGTTGCACCGGCGGAAGTACACCGAACGCGTGTGGGCCGCGATGCGGTTTTTGAGAGCGGCGACCGAATCGCAGAACCGCCGCTTGCGGATGGAGTCGCTGTTGCTGCTGTGCGTGCGGACATTGATTCTCCTTCTGGCCGCTGCTGCCGTCGCAGAGCCCTACTTAAGTTCAGCGATGTGGACGCCCCGAAGCCCTGTCGCCACGCATACGCTCATTCTCCTGGATGTCTCACTCAGCATGCAGGCGACGGTCGACGGCCGAACAATGAGCGAGCAAGCCAGGGAAGCTGCGAGGAAACTCGTGCAGGCGGGCCGGGCGGGGGATTCATTCCAGTTGCTGACAATTGCCTCTCATCCACAAGCGATTGTTCGCCAGCCTTCCTTTTCGTCGATCGACGTCCTGTCGGAAATCGATCGTGCGTCGTTGACGGAAAGCTGGGGAGACGTCCCTTTGACCCTCAACGTTGCAGAGCGCCTCCTGCATGAGGCCCCGACGTCGGGTCGCTGCCGCGTTGTGATCATCAGCGATTTTCAGCAGGCCAACTGGCGGCTGGAAGATGCCGCGGCTCAGGAACGAATGCGGACCACTCTGGACCGGATCGCGCGGCTGGGAGCGCTCTCGCTGATTCCCGTGGGCGTCAACGAAATCGACAATGCCGCCGTCCATTCGGCGACCGTCGAACCGCCGCTGGTGTCCATCGGCGCGCCTGCATCGATTCTGGCTCAGGTTCACAATTTCAGTTCGCACTTCCTGCGTCAGGCGCGGCTCCAGTTGCTTGAGGAAGGACGTGTGCTGCAGACGCAAACGCTCGATGTCCCTCCGTTTGCCGACGCCGGCGCCGTGTTTGTCACGCAGTGGAACGATCCCGGCCCGCACGCATTACAGGTTCGCCTGGAAGACGACTCCCTCACGGCCGACAACGACCGTTGGCTGGCGGTGGATGTCCGCGAGTCTGTGTCGGTCCTGCTCGTCAACGGGCGTGCTTCCACCCGCCGACTCGAGGGCGCGGCTGATTTCGTCGACCTGGCCTTGCGGCCCCTGTTGGCCGAGCAACCATCACCGGGGCTTATGCCTCGATGGACCATTCAGCCCAAAGTCATCGGCGAGGCGGAACTCAGCCGTACGGATTTCACCCGCTTCGATGTCGTGTTCTTGTGCGACGTACCGTTCCTCGACGACGACGAGCTGGCCCGTCTTGAAGCCTTCGTGCGGGCAGGCGGGGGGCTCGTCATCGGCATGGGAGATCAGGTGCCGTTGGATGAGTACACCCGTCAACTTGGCGGCCGTGGAGAGGGACTTCTGCCTGTCCAGTTTGTGCGGATTGTCGATGCGGGCGAGACGCCGTTTCAGTTTGGAGAGCCCGTCGCTCGACATCCACTGACGCAAGCGTTCGCCGGCAATCCACGGTCCGGATTGACGACGTCCAACACCCATCGGTATGTCGAGGTGCAACTGCCGGACGATTCAGCGGCTCGCACAGTGCTGGCGTTTTCCCATGGTGCACCGGCGCTCATTGAACATGCATTCGGAGCAGGCCGGGTCGTGCTGGTAACGACTTCGCTCGACGACCGCTGGGGCAGTTGGGCGCTGTGGCCCAGTTTCCTGCCCATGATGCACGAACTCGTCAAATATGTCGCCAGCGGCAGGACGACGCAACACGCTCTCGTCGGTCAATCCCTGCGGATCGACGGGCCGGACCCGGAAGCCGCAGGACAGACAGCAACCCTTGTTCGGCCGGATGGTCGCACCAGCGTGCTGCGCCCGTCGCGCGGCGAGCCGCCGGTCGAGTTCATCATCAATGACACGGCGCAGAGCGGCGTGTACCGCGTGACGCTCGATTCTCCGACCGGGCAAACACACGTCGTGGCCGTTAACGTCGACCCGCGCGAAAGCGATTTGCGATACCTCAGTGACGCCGAGTTGCAGTCGGGCGCGCTCGGCGCGACGCGGGTGGAACGCCCCGATCGCTCTCTCGGCTCCTCTGCGGAAGCGGCGATCACCTCCGGCCGCGCCGATCTCGCCGGCGGACTATTGCTGGCGGTGCTGGTGTTGCTGATGGTCGAACAGACCATGGCCTGGAACGGCCGCTACGGGCTGGTCGCGCTCCTCATCAGCCCGCTTCTCGTCGCAGGACTCGCCCTCGCGCCGACGGTCGCCCTGATCGTCCCAGCCGCTCTGGTCGCGATCCTGGCCGCCGTGCGGATTGCGCGGCGGAACACCCCGCCGACGGCCTCCCTTGCGAATCGTGCGCGCCGGTAGGTCTTTGCCGGCGGACTCCGTCCTCGCACGGCTGAATTCGGCGGTGGCGGCAGCTACACTACAGGAGCGCTTTGGTGCGGCCGGAGATCCCAATTGAGGAGCCTGTGTCGATGCGGATACTGCAACTGTGTGGATTGATTGTGGGGGCCGGCGTATGGCTGTCGGCCGTTGCTGAGGGAGCTGAAACGGAGGAATTACTGCAGCAGATCAAGTCCGTCGGTCCTCAGGGAGAAGGCCATCGGGCAGCGCAGCGGGCCCTTCGCGAGTTGATGCAAGCGGATGCTGCCGCTCTCCTGCCGATTCTCGAAGCTTGTGACGACGCGAACCCTCTCGCCATGAACTGGCTGCGGGGCGCCTTTGAAACCCTGGCCGATCGAACGCTCGCTTCGGGGGGTGAGCTGCCAGGGACCGAGCTGGAGGCGTTTGTCCGCGACCGATCTCACGCACCCCGGGGGCGGCGGCTCGCATACGACTGGCTGTGCAAAGTCGACCCCTCCGCGCCGGACCGTCTCATCCCCGGAATGCTGGATGACCCCAGCGAAGAACTTCGCCGCGATGCCGTGGCACGGCTGATTGCGGCGGCCGAGCAGGCCGCAAAAGGCGGCGAGGGGGACGCCGCGACGCAATCCTGGCGGAAGGCGCTCGGAGGCGCCGTCGATGAGGATCAAGTCAACCTCATTGTCGCTGGACTCAAAGAGCAGGGCGAGGAAGTCGACCTCGTTCAGCATTTCGGCCTGCTCACCGAATGGAAGTTGATCGGGCCCTTCGACAACAAGGACATGAAGGGCTTCGACGTCGCCTATCCGCCGGAAAAAGAACTCAGTTTTCAATCCACCTATGAGGGCCAGCTCGGTCCCGTGCAATGGCAGCCCTATCGCAGTGACAAGCCTGACGGATTGTTCGATATCGGCGAGCTGGTGTTCAATCACAAAGGCTCGGCGATGTATGCGGCATCCGCGTTCTCCAGCCCGGCAGAACAAGTGGTCGAGTTCCGGCTGGCGACCCCCAATGCGTGGAAGCTGTGGCTCAACGGAGAGCTGCTCTTCGCTCGCGAAGAATACCACCGTGGAATGTTCTTCGATCAGTACCGTGTGCAGGGCAAGCTGAAGCCGGGCGAGAATGTGCTGCTGTTCAAAGTGTTGCAGAACGAACAGGAACAGGACTGGGCGCAGGACTACGAATTCAAGTTTCGGGTGACCGATTTGTCCGGCCGCGCGATTCTGTCATCCGATGCACGCCGCGCTGCACAATCAACGAGTGATTCCACGAAAAGTCGCTGAATCTCACGCCCATCAATTGTGCTCGCACTCTTGGTTTCAATGAACGAACGTCTCACCTTCAGGCGCCATTCCATGCAACGTTTGTCTCTGCTTTTGATTGTCCTTATGACGCCGTCCGTCGCCGGTGCTGCGGATTGGCGGCAGTTTCGTGGGACCAGTGGAGAAGGGCTCGCCGACGCGGCCGCGCCCACGGACTGGTCGGATGGAGCGCCGATTGCCTGGTCGGCGGAGTTGCCCGGCCGCGGACTCGCCAGCCCGATCGTGGTCGACGGACAGGTGATCGTCAGTTCCAGTTCCGGACCTGCACAACAACGGTTGCACGTCGCCTCGTTTGATGCGGCGACTGGTCAGCAGCAATGGGACCGTCAGTTCTGGGCAACGGGGCGCACGGCCTGCCATCCGACAACCTGCGTTGCGGCGCCGACTCCCGCCAGTGATGGCGCGCGGATCTTTGCGTTCTATTCCACCAACGACGTTGTCTGCCTCGATTTGAGCGGCAACCTGCTGTGGTTTCGCGGGTTGACTCACGATTATCCAAACGCCAGCAACAGCCTGGGGATGGCGTCGTCTCCGGTCGTTGTGGGAGACACCGTCATCGTGATGGTCGAAAGCGACGCGGATTCCTTCGCGGCCGGATTGAACGTCGAGACCGGTGAGACCCGCTGGCGACTGGAACGGCCGCGCAAGTCGAACTGGACGTCACCGGTCGTCATGACGGACGAAACGTCGGGACGATCCACGGTTCTGTTGCAATCGGCCGACGGCGTCTGTGCCATCGACCCGCATTCAGGCGAGCAGGTCTGGAACTATCCGGACGGAGCGTCGACGATTCCTTCGTCGGTCATTGTCGGTGAGATGGTATTTGTCCCGTCGAATGGCGTCACAGCGCTGCGGGCCGGACGGAGCAACCCCGGCGTGCCGGAAGTGGTCTGGAACGAAGGGGGGCTGCAACCAGGGACGGCCAGCCTGGCAGCGACCGATTCACGCCTCTACCTCGTCAACAGCGGCGGGGTGCTCACCTGTGCCAATCTGGAGAACGGCAGCCGCCTCTGGCAGTTGCGACTGCAGGGCAAGTTCAGCGGCAGCCCGGTGATCGCCGGCGGCCATCTGTTCATCTTCAACCAGGAAGGGACCGGTTTCTGCGTCCAGCTGGGGGATGACAAAGGCGCGATCGTTGGAACGCACGAATTCGGGGAATCGTTTCTTTCCACTCCGGCGATTGCGGATGGCGCGGTATACGTCCGGACGGACGGCCATTTGTGGAAGATCGCACAGCCCTGATGATCGAGCGTCTCGAAATCTGGATGGCCGTCGCGTGCGGCGGCGCCGGCGGTGCGGTTGCCCGCTACGCGCTCAGCCACTGGGTCGTCCGTAAGTTTCCCATGGGGACGTTCGTCGTCAATGTTGCCGGTTGCCTGCTCATCGGTCTGATTGTTGGATCGCTTCAACAGCGAGAGTGGCTGTCTCCCGTGTTACGGCACCTGTTGATCGCAGGGTTTCTGGGATCCTTGACGACGTTCTCAACGTTTGGATACCAGTGCGTCCAGATGTTGATCGACGGAAATCTGCAACTGGCGTTGTTGAATGTGCTTGCCAATACGTCCGTTGGTTTCGCCGCGGTGGGGATCGGGCTGTGGTTAGGAGCGGGTTGGACGCCCGCCGGACACTGAAAGGGGACTTGCGGATGGCCAGGGGCGTGTTAGTCGCGGGAGGTGGGACCGGAATCGGAGCGGCGTGCGCTCTGGCGCTGGCGGAGCAGGGGGCCCGGGTGGCGATCGCCGGACGGCGGCCCGAGACGCTCGAAGAAACAGCCGCACGTTTTCACGGTGATGTGCCAATTCTCACGCAGACGGTCGATGTCGGCGACCGCGCGAGCGCGAAGGGGCTCATCGATTGGGCGACGGCCCAACTCGGACAGATCGATGTGCTCGTCAATTCGGCCGGTCTGAACGTCCCCAAACGGTCGATGGAGGAGTTGGCCCCGGACGACTGGGATCAGCTCATGAGTATCAACGTGACCGGCGCCTACAATCTGATGCACGCCGTTCTGCCGCAGATGCGCGAGCGGCGGGACGGGCTCATCATCAACATCTCGTCCGTCGCCGGGATTCGCGCCAGCCAGTTGGGCGGCGTTGCCTACAGCGCATCCAAGTTCGCCATGTCGGCGCTCAGCACGTGCGTGGCGCTGGAAGAGAAGGATCGCGGCATTCGTGTAACGAACATCTATCCCGGCGAAGTGGAAACGCCCATTCTCGACCGGCGACCAGTCCCCGTCTCGGCCGAGCACCGCGCCCGCATCCTGCAGCCGGAGGACGTCGCGTCGGTCGTCCTGTCGATCGCCTGCCTCCCGCCGCGGGCGCATGTGCCGGACATCGTCATCAAGCCCACGTCGCAGGCGTTCGCGTAGTGTGCTCGCCGCGCTCCCCTGGCGGGTCGCGGCTCAACGGGGCTTTACGAGCGGTATTGTGCATGCACCGATCCGGCGTTCATTTCATCGGCGACTCCGCGGTCACGCGCCTCGCGCCCTGGCAGCCTGTCATCGATGCGCACGTTGCCCAACTGGAAGCGCGGCTGGTCGAGACGCGGCGGCATCTGCATGCCCATCCGGAGCCGAGCTGCGAAGAGCGGGAGACGTCGCGGTTTCT
>JAHBXU010000132.1 GCA_019636315.1 Planctomycetaceae bacterium
CGGGCAACGAATAAGCCCCAGCGCTCGCACCAGGAATCCCGCGTACTCCCGCGACGGATTTCCGAAGAATTGCTGATAGCCACCGTTGTTCACTTCGCGCTCCATTGCCTCGACTGCCAGAACGACACGCTCAGGCTCGGAAAGTTCCGCGTCCGGCTTGTTGCGCAACGCCTGTTCGACCGCAAGGACCAGCGAATCAATCCGGTGACTGTCCTTCAAGGCAATCAACTCTTGGATGGTCTGTCCACTGTAGCAGTCCAGAAAAGGCTTGTTCATTGTTTGGGTTGTCAGAAGGCATGCAGTTTCACCAGCATATCTCGATCCCGCTCGAACACTCGGGGTGAGGGTCTGTAGCAGAGAGTTCGTGTTCAGGCTTCATCATCCGACCACCAGCGCAATTCTCCGATTCCGGGATGTGCACCGAGTATCACATCCAGCAGAGCGGCGACTCGCTCGACGTCGTCCACCGTTGAGACTTTCTTGAACCACCTTCGCATCACCGGTTTGGACGGATTGATGAGACAGTGAAACACATTGCCGTCGGGTTCGAGTTGATTGCTGCAGCCGATAAAGATCGGGAAGGCTTCGTTCTCCACTGGAATCTCCCAGCCCCAGTCCTCCATGTAGAACTCAGACGTGGCAACCCCGTGCTCCGCAAGCCTCGATGCCAGGAACTCCGCGAGTCGCTTCCCCCAGATGCCAGGGTTGATCTGCTCGTCTTCCCCTGGATAGGGAGGAAACGCATCCGATGTGAATTGTACGTGAGTCCGCATTGTTTGCTGCGCAGGCGTTTCCCTTCAATCCGCTCGATCCGCGTCATCCGCGGTCCATCCTCTCTCATCGCAGGGTGAGCCCAGGAGGGGTAGGCGACGGCTGGGTCGCGGAGCGACTGACGCCAGTCAGTCGGTCTCCGAACGCACGTGGTGGATTGTCAGCGTAACGATATTCATCCTGCGCCGGGAGCGCCCCACCGAATCCGGCCGGGCCATTCAGCGGAGCTTCGTGCGTCATTATTTGCCCAACGGATCGTTACGGAAAATATCGATACAGGTCACGGCGGTTGAGACAACGCACGAAGACGACTACGTCGCCGTCGAGGACAATCCCGAGTCGGTACTCACCAATTCGAATCCTGAAGGAGTTTTCTCCCCCACCCAGTTTCTTCAGCCCCGCGATGGCGCTGAGATCGATTGCGTCTTCGACGGCATAAATCGCCTCCTGAATGCGGTCCAAGACGGTTTGATCTTTGATCTTCTTCACATCACGAGAAAAGCTCTTGCGGAACGCAGTTCTCATGACTTGTTCCGAAGCAGTCGAAAGACCTCATCTCGGTCGACAGGTTTTGTCGACTGGCCCTCCCGGATGGCACCAAGAAGTGCGAAGTCTTCCATCACTTCCGAGAAGATCTCGTGGAACATCTCCCGTTGCTCGTGGAGCGTTTCAATGACCGTTTCCTTAAGCAACTGCTTCAAGGCGGCGTCCTCGGTCACGGCATCGGGCATTGGTGAGTCCTCCATTCGATTTCGATTGTGTGTGCGCTGCATGCAGTCGCCGGATTATCTCACGAACCGGCGTCGCCGTCATCCCCCGATGGAGTACATCGGGCGGGCGGGTTGGACGAAGCGGGCTGTGTTGATTTCGTGGCCTTCCTTTTTTTCCAGGATGCTGTCGCGAACGGCCTGGATGATCTCCGCGTCGGACCCGCCGCCTCGCAGCAGGGCGCGGATGTCGGTTTCTTCGAGGCTGAACAGGCAATTGCGGAGCTTGCCGTCGGCCGTGAGGCGAAATCGGTTACAGCTCATGCAGAACGGGCGGCTGACCGAGGCGATGAAGCCGATCCGGCCGACGCCGTCGTCGAACTCGTAGTCGGTCGCCGGCGCCCGCGGGTCCTGGTTCGCCAGCGGGACGAGCGGACGCAGTTCCTGAGAGAGCTTTTCAATAATCTCCGCCGCGAACAGCACCTTCTCGCGTTCCCAGGCGGCGTCGGCGTCGAGCGGCATGTACTCGATGAAGCGGACCTCGCAGCCCGTCTCGCGGGCGAAGTGACCAAACCCGACGATTTCGCTCTCAGTGATGCCCCGGATCGAGACGGCATTGACCTTCACCGGACGGAACCCGGCGGCCTGAGCCGCGTGAATCCCCTCGATCACCTTTTCGTATCCGTCCCGGCGGGTGACCTCTCGGAACTTGTCCGCGTTCAAGGCGTCGAGACTGACGTTAAGCCGCCGCAGCCCCGCGTCATACAGATCCTGCGCCTGCTCCGCGAGGAGGATGCCGTTTGTCGTCACACCGATATCACGAATGCCTTCGATCGCTGCGAGCTTTTCGACGAGCACCGGAAGGTCGCGTCGAACCAGCGGTTCGCCTCCGGTGAGCCGCAGCTTGTCGACACCCCACGGCACAACAATGCGCACAAACCGCTCGATCTCCTCGAACGTAAGCAGATCGTTTCGCGGCATGAACTGCACATTTTCGGCCGGCATGCAATAAAAGCAGCGGATATTACAGCGGTCGGTCACACTGATCCGCAGGTTGTTGTGCGTGCGTCCGAACGTGTCGATGAGCGGAAGTTGCATTGTTTCACCACGGAGCCGCGGAGGCACGGAGAGGAGTCGTGCCCTTAACCAGGATGTCGTCAGGAACTCCTGATTTCCAAGTCTTCAGACCTGATCCACTGCCCCTGTTCGAGCTTCCGTTTGAGACCCCAAAGTTGTTTGTCTTCGTGTTTCAGGAGTATCGACTGCGTCCAGGTGCTGTTGATGCGATCATGATTCGTCGATGAGCGACAACTGAACGTGGCTCAATTCGTTTCGCTGCGGCCGTCGGCCTCTTCGTGGCTCGGCGACTGCATGGCGAGCTTCGCAGTCATTGTCGAGTCGGGATGAACCCACTCGGTGGTGCCGTCGTCCCAGTTCTCCTGCTTCCAGACAGGAACGATTTCCTTGAGGCGGTCGATCAGGAATCGACCGGCTTCAAATGCATCCGCCCGGTGGGGAGAGCTGACCGCCAAGGCGACGCTGATCTCACCCAGCTCCAGTCGTCCGAGGCGGTGTTCGATCGCCGCTGCGGTGATGGGCCAGCGGGTCGACGCCTCGTCGCAGAGTTGCTGCATCTTGATGATTGCCATCTCCGGATAGGCTTCGTAGTCCAACGCGATGGTTCGCCGTCCGGCAGTCATCTCTCGCACGGTGCCCAGAAACAGCACCACCGCGCCTGCCTGCGACGAACGGACCCGTTCGGTCAGCGCGGCATAATCGATCGGTTCTCGAGTGAGCCGAACCATCGCTTGTATGCCTCCGTCATGCTTTCCGACCACGGTCACCCTCCGCTCACAGGAGGAAAGCAGGCGATATCGGAATTCGCGGCCACGAGCATGTCGTCCGTGACGTAGTCGGTCCCGACGGCGACGAGAAGCTGCGGCAGCAGCGGTCTCAAGGCTGGGCAAGTCTCTCCCAGTCGTTCTTTCAATTGTCTGACGCTTGCCGGTTCGGTCAAAGTCAGCACTAAGGAATCGGTGCCGGCAAGTTTCCGGGCGCGAGCGAATAATCGAACCGCGACATTCATGTCATCATCAGACGTTTCGTGTTCGGTTGCAGGGCGCGGACCAACTCGGGCATCAGTCCGTAGGCGTAGGCCATCAGTTTGAGCGGGTGAATTGTGGGAGTCGTCGTCTGCTGCTGCATTTGCATCTTGCAGCTGCTGCACTCCGTCACGCCCGCCCGGATTTCGGGGCGGTCCATCTGCTGCATCAGCTCCGCACCGATCTGCAGCGACGTCTCAAAGTGTCGTTGTGTGAGACCGAAAGCGCCGGCCATTCCTGAACAGCCTGCTTCAATTCTATTCACCTGCAGACCAGGGATCAAACTGAGCAGATCCGCGAACGGCGTTCCTCGTTCCAGGGCACGAAGGTGGCAGGGGGTATGGTAGGCGACGCGAATGTCCAGCTTGGAAAAGTCCCGCCGGAGGCGTCCGCGGGCATGCAGATCGGCCAGATACGCTCCCGCCTCCCAGACATGAGAGGATATCAATTCCACATCCGGATGCTTCAGCAATCGTGGATATTCCTGTTGCAGGCAGAGCGCGGCGGCCGGTTCGGTGCACACGATGAGGTAGCCATCGCGGACGTATTCGCACAATTCGCGCAGGTTCTGCTCGGCCATTTCTCGTGCCGCTTCCAAATCTCCGGCCGAGATCATGGCCATCCCGGATGCGGTTTGCGCCTGCGGCACGACGACTTCGATTCCCTGATGCCGCAAGACGGACAACAACGCCCGGCCCAAGTCGGGGTCGTGATAATTCGCGTAGTGATCGACAAAGTACAGCACGCGGTCCGTGTCTTCGGGCGTGCGAGAGGATGTGTCGCCGCGCGAACGGCCGAATGTCCTTAGAAACGGGATACGGGCGAATGCCGGAAGTTTTCGATGTCGCGAGATGCCCAACAGCTTCTCGATCACCCATCGCGCCCGGCGACTGCTGAGCAGCCAGTTGGAAAAGGGCGCCGTACGACATCCCAGCTCACCAAATGAATGGGCGCGCGACAGCGTCCAGTCGGTGCGCTCCAGTCCGTTGGCAGCCACGTACGACGCTTTGGCTTCGATCATCAAATGGGGGATGTCGACGCGCGACGGGCACTCCAGCTGGCACTGTTTGCAATTGAAGCACAAGTCGGCCAACGCCTTCATGTCATCCGACGAAACCTCCTGCGTGTCCAATTTGCCGGCCGCCAGATCCCGCATCACCAGCGCCTTGGCGCGAGGACTCGCCGCCTCGGCCGGATCGTGGTGAAAGAGCGGACACATGCGTTGTCCGTTGGTCGTGGCGCGGCACGCGCCGCAGCCCGTACACCGTTCGGCCGCGGCGGCGAACTCATCCGCCGACCAGTTCAACTGCAACGGCGTGAGTTCCGGCGAGCCGGTCGGCGTCCGCAGCCGCCGCACCGTTGCCAGGGGGTCGTCGGTTACAATCTTGCCCGGGTTGAGCAGATTGTGCGGATCAAAGATATCCTTGATTTCGCGAAATGCCTGGTACAGTGGGCCGTACTGCTCTCGAATGAACCCGGTACGCGACATGCCATCACCGTGTTCGCCGCTGATCGTTCCCCCAACACGGAAGACTTCCTCATACAAGTCGCGGGCAGTCGCTTCAATCCGCTGCGCGACAGTTTGAGACAGTTGGGGCAGAAACGGCCGCAAGTGCAGTTGTCCCGAAGCGGCGTGGGCGTACAGGGACGCTGTCAGTTCGTGCTTCTGCAGCACGCGCTGGGCCTGAACCAGGAACTCGCCCAACGCTTCCGGCGGCACCGCGATGTCTTCGACAAACGGCAACGGACGCACATCGCCGGTGAGTCGTGACAAGAGCGGCACGACGCGCGATGGCAACGACCAGAGGAATTCCACATCCTCAGGCGAGTACGCCTCTCGGGCAACGACGACGGATCGGTCGCGCCCCCGTGCCGCGGAAATCGCCATCCGAATCCGATCGCGCGACTGACGCTCGTTGTATCCGGTCTGTTCGACCAGCACGCCCGCCTCGGCGGACTTGGGAATCCAGGCCTCAAACCGCTCGTCGGCCTCCCGTCCCAGCGACAACAGGCGGCGATCCAGCAGGTCGCACGCACTCGGTTGCAGCGGGACGATTGCCTGAACGGCATTGACGGCCGCTTCGAGGTTGGCGAACAGGAGCAGCGCCACACCACGATGCGCGGGCAAGGGAGACGTGTGCAGCGTGGCCTCGGTAAACAGACACAACGTCCCCTCGGAGCCCACGAGCAGTCGCGGAAGATGAATCCGGTCTGATGTCAGAACTCCGCGGAGAAAGTACCCGCTCGAATTTCGGAGAGCCAACGGCTGACGTTCATTGATCAACTCGGCATTCTCAACCAGCACCTGCCTCAACCGGCTGATCATCCGCCGTCGGACGTGCGCCGGGTTCCGCTGCAGCCCGGGGTCCGACAGCGACTCCAGGCCGGAAGGGCCATTGCGGCCGAGTTCATCCAGACTCTCATTGGATACGTCCAGCCGCGTCCCGTTGGCGAGGACGATCTCCAATCGCAAAACGTGATCGCGCGTGGACCCGACACGCACGGCGTGTGAGCCGGCAGCATCCACGCCCAGCATGCCCCCGAGCGTGGTGACGGCCGTCCCGGAGGGATCGGGCGCGAAGTAGCGGCCCGTCGGGAAGAGCGCCGCATTCAGCTCGTCCCGCACCACGCCTGGCTCGGCGCGAACCGTGTACTCATCAATCGCCAGAATTCGCCGCATGTGACGGGAGAAGTCGACGATGAGCCCGCTCCCCACCGCCGCTCCGGTGACCTGCGTTCCTGCCCCGCGTGGGATGAGTGGAAGGTTTCGCTCGCCGGCATAGCGCGCGAGTGCGACCACGTCCTCACTGTCCAGAGGATAGGCCACTCCCAACGGCCGCTCGTGATACAGGCTGCCGTCCGACGAGTAAACCGACCGCGTGACTGCGTCAAACCGGAGTTCGCCGCGAAACGCGCCCGTCAGGTCTTCCAGGATGTGCTGCTGCTGATCGTCCACGAACCATGCGACCGGCCGATCGCAAACCGAGATCTTCGAGTAATGGTTTAAGCGTGTTCCAGTTTATTCATTCTTGGCGACTGCGACCATCCACGAATCATCAAGGGCTTTCCGCAGATCGCGTCCGCTGCTGTTGATCAACAAACGTGCGGGCGCCGGCGAGAGGATGGACTGACAGGGCGCCCCGCCCGAGCCGGCGGCCGGCCATCGGTTTGGGACGCTTGAAGTCCCGTCCTCGCTCGCGTCAACTCTGCACCCGCACACGTGTTGTGTCCGCATCGCACGAGCAGTCGCTTGCGGACTGCCGCTTGCGATATGATCCGCCGTCCGCACATTCCGGAATGCACTGATGGCATTGTTTCAACCCCGAGATTCTCGCGCTGCTGCGTTGTGGCGGCGATGTCGACTGCACGGGTTCCTGTTCGCGATCACGGTCGGACTCCTGAACGTGGCCACGCTCGTCGCCGGCGACGTTGAATGGCTGGCCGACGTCGTCTCGGGACCGGCAATGGTTCCCGATGCGGTGCGGGGACATTTCACTCCATTGCTCATCGACGACAACGGCGAGACGGTCCGGACGAGGGAAGAGTGGGGCCATCGTCGCGAGGAAATTCGTCGGGCGTGGTTCAAGTTCCTCGGCCCGATGCCGCGCGACCGGCCGCCCGCCGTTTATCAGGTGCTGCAGGAAGATCGAGCGGGAGGATGTGTGCGGCAGCTCGTCGAATATGACGCCGAAGCCGGGCAACCAGCGCAGGCGTACCTGCTGATTCCCCTCGAGCGGCCGGGCGGGCGACTCCCTGCGATTGTGGCCTTGCATCAGACGTCCGACGCTCACATCGAGGAGATCGCCGGAGTCAAAGGGCCGGAAGCGCAGCATCTGGGACTGAAGCTCGCCGCCCGCGGATTCGTCGTGTTTTGTCCCCGCAATTTTCTGTGGCAGGACGTCGACAACTATCAGGAAGCGGTGGCGCGATTCCAGACCCGGCATCCGGAGACGCGCGGCATGCACAAGATGCTCTTCGATGCCATGCGGGCCGTCGACCTGGTGGAGGGATTGCCGTTTGTCGATGACGAGCGGATCGGGTGCGTCGGACATTCCCTCGGCGGCAAGGAGGCGTTGTATCTCGCTGCGTTTGACGACCGGATTCGTGCTGCTGTAGCGAGCGAACTCGGGATGGGATTCACATTCACGAACTGGGACGCGCCCTGGTACCTCGGACCAGAGATCCATCAGGCGG
This sequence comes from Planctomycetaceae bacterium, assembly GCA_019636315.1. Lineage (GTDB taxonomy): Bacteria > Planctomycetota > Planctomycetia > Planctomycetales > Planctomycetaceae > JAHBXU01. Next base: position 7,775 of record JAHBXU010000132.1, read on the forward strand.
ACTTTCCACGAAATCATCACGAACTGATGGCACTCATCGCGCCCCGCCCGTTTTTGCTTCTGGCCGGAGAATCGGGAGGCCGCGGCGTGGCGGATGGAAACCGCTCCTGGCCGTATCTTGCTGCCGCGCACCCCATTTGTGCGCTATATGAAGCACCGGTCCGGATCGGCATGTACAACCACGGCCAGGGACATTCCCTGCCGAACGACGCCTTCGACCGGCTGGCCGAATGGCTGGACACATACCTGACGCGCTGAGCACAACATCCTCGACGGCTCCGACAAGCATGCGGCGTGACGACAGTCAGCACGCCGGAATTTTCATCTCCCCCACGAGAACAACAAGGATCTGCACACGATGTCGACAACACGGGAGGCGGCAAATGAACTGATGGGGGAGGGAGGCGGAACGGCAAGTCGCGCCCTGTATTATTTGCTCCCTGCTGTGACGATGTCCCTGGGGTGGGGGCTGCGAGGCACGATCGGCGGCGGTCCGGTGGGAGCCATGATTCCGGGAGCCATGATCACGCTGGCGCTGTGCCACCTGCTTGGCTGGAATCGCCATGCCGCGATCGCGTGTGCCTTCGGGACGATTGGCGTGGGGCTTGGCGGGCAAATGACCTACGGCCAGACGATCGGATTCGTGCGTGATCCGGAAACCGTGTGGTGGGGGCTGCTCGGGCTGACGACCAAGGGAGCCGTCTGGGGGCTTTCCGGTGGGTTGTTGATCGGCCTGGGATTGACGCACCGACGGTACAAATCGGGGGAATTGTTGTTGGGCCTGTTGCTGATGGTCCTCGGCACCGCGGCCGGGCGCGCCT
>JAHBXU010000133.1 GCA_019636315.1 Planctomycetaceae bacterium
CGGCCGGGGCCTTCCATCGCTCGCGTCCGGCCGACCTGATGCCCGAATTGCAGGGACGGTTCCCCTTGCGTGTGGAACTTTCGGATCTGACTCGTGACGATTTCCTCCGCATTCTCACCGAGCCGACCCGCTCGCTCACCAAGCAGTATGCAGCGCTGCTGGCCACTGACGGCGTCGAAATCGAGTTTGACGCCAGCGGCCTCGAAGCGATCGCCGATATCGCCTGGCAGGTGAACCAGTCGACCCAGAATATCGGCGCCCGCCGGCTGCACACCATTCTGGAAAAACTGCTCGAAGATGCGTCCTACAATGCTCCGGACGAGCGCGGCAGGATCCAGATCACCGGCGAGTACGTGCAACAGAAGCTCAAAGCCGTCACCGCGACCGAAGACCTGAGCAAGTTCATTCTGTAGGCCACGGCCGGGACGGGGGAAGGGCGCGCATCGACGAACCGACCGAGGCGCCCGGTCCTCAGTGGAAAACGGCCCCCGCGCAGTCGCGGCCGTTGACGCGCGGCTCGAAGAGGGATGTCGTGCCGTCCGACGGTCAGCGGCTGGCCTGCGACCGCCTGGTTGCGGAAGGGCGATGGTTCTTGGTCGCCCGGTTTCGATTCGCGAACCATCGCGCATAGACGTCGGCCGGTTGCGAATGAGAGCGGCTCAGAGGATGATGGACGCCGATCGGCCTCGCGTGTCCCCTCGTCACCCTCCCGCCGCATACCATGATGCCACGGTTTCGCTCTCTCTCTGGTTGGCTCATTCTCTTGGCCGTCGTCTTACAGACGGAACAAGCGACGGCGGACGAGGCAACCGTTCTCCAGCAACTGGAGCGATCGCTGTCGGAGTACACCACTGCGGAGACATGGGCCGCGCGCTGCGAGGAACTACGACGCGAATTTCTCGAAGGGGCCGGTTTGTGGCCGTTACCCGCGAGGCCGCCGGTCAAAGCCATTCGCCATCGCTACCGGGAGTACAAGGGATACTCTGTCGAGAACGTCGCGCTCGAAACCCTGCCGGGGTTCTACTGCACGGGCAACCTCTACCGCCCGCTGGGGAGGAAGGAACTCGAGCCGGCCATTCTGTGCCCGCACGGCCATTTCCAGCCGCTCGGGCGATTCCGTGAGGATCAGCAGATTCGCTGTGCGCACCTCGCCCGCATGGGAGCAACGGTGTTCTCCTATAGCATGGTCGGCTGGCAGGACTCGCAGCAGACGACGCACGACGATCCGCTCGTGCTCGCGCTGCAAACCTGGAATAGTCTCCGCGCAGTCGATTTCGTAAGTGGGTTGGAACGAATCGACCCGACGCGCATTGGGGTTACCGGGGCGTCCGGCGGCGGGACGCAGTCGTTTTTTCTCGCGCTGGTCGACGACCGGATCAAAGCCTCGGCGCCGCTCGTCATTGTCTATCCCTGGACGGCGCCCGATGGCTGCAAGTGCGAAGGCGGGTTACCCGTCATGCAGGCAGCCAAGACAAATGCCATCGAACTGGCGGCGGCGACATCACCGCGGCCCCAATTGCTGATTTCCGTCGGCAATGATCCGACAGAGAAGTTTCCCGAAGTGGGGTTCCCCTTCATCAAGCGAATGTATGAGATCGCCGGTGCGGGGAACTTCGTTCGAAACGTGCATTTCGCTGAGGAAGGGCATGATTTCGGCCCCTCGAAGCGACGGGAAGTCTATGCCTTCTTCGCGGAGCATCTGGGGCTGCAGCCCGATCCGTTTGATGCCGGCGCTTCAACGCAGCCGCGCGTCCCGGACGAAGATCTGAGTCGCATCGTGATTGAATCGCCGGAGCAGATGGAGGCAATCAACAACGCCCTCCCGCTTCCTGCGGGTTCATTACAGGGGAGCGACGCAATTGCTGCGGTTTTCGAGCGGTATCTCGATGAGCTGCGGGAGATCGAGTCGGCCCGCGACAGTCCGGCACGTCTTGCCGACGCGCCCCTTGCCGAGTATGCGTTCAAGGATTTTCAGGCGGGTGCCGATGACGAGGCGCTGCTGTTCACGCCAGCCGGATTTCCGCAGGTCGGGGAGCCGCGCGCGGCGAGCGGGGCGCACGCGGGAACGCTCAACATCGTCATCCGCGACAGTGCGACCAATGAGCCCACGCCGTGCCGCGTCAACGTCGTCGGGCCGGACGGCCATTATTACGAACCGGCTGCGCATGAACTGAAGCCGTTCAGTCTCACCGGCGTCTGGCCGAAGTCCGGATGGGGCAACCGGCCAGGGAAAGCGCCGGTGCGTTACTTCGGCCGCTATTTCTATACGACGGGCGACGCGACGGTCGAAGTCCCCGCCGGGACGGTGCGGATCGAGGTGTGGAAGGGACTCGAGTATCGCCCCGCAACCTTGACGACACATGTCGCCGCCGGAAGCACCCAGTCGGTGGAATTGATCCTCAAGCAGGCCGCTCCGATTTCTGAGTCCGGCTACTGGTCGGGTGATCCGCATATCCACATTGCGCGGCGCGACGAAGCCGATGAACAAAGGATCTTCGATCTGCTGAGTGCGGAAGGCATCCAGTTCGGAACCATTCTGGCTTACAACGAGCCGGCGGGGCCGTATGCCGGCTTCATGGAGCAGATGGAGTCGCCGCAGTTTCGCGGGCTGGGAATCCCGTCTGCTGTCAGCCGAGGGAATTCATCGATTCTCTCAGGACAGGAGTATCGCAGCAGCACCTACGGGCACATCAACTTCTTTGGCATCGACCAATTGGTTCTCGACGGCTCGAATCACAATGCGAACGACTGGCCGCCGTTTGGACTGGTTGCGAAAGCGGTGCGTGAGGAAGGGGGCGTCGCGTTCTACGCTCACGGTGGGTATGCGCAGGCAATCTATGCGGACGTTGTGCAGGACAATCTCGACGGCGTGGAACTGCTGCAGTTCGGCGTGTATCGCGGCATCGGTCTCGTCGACTGGTATCACATGCTGAATGCGGGCTTCCGCGTCCCTGCCAATGGGGCCTGCGACTATCCCGCGTGTCGCAAGCTGGGAGATTGCCTGACGTACGTCTACAGCGACGAACGGCCCGATATGAACGGCTGGCTGCGCGGCATGGCTAATGGTCAGAGTTTCATCACGACCGGCCCTATGTTGCTGCTTGAGGTCGACGGCCACCGCCCCGGCGAACAGATCGACATTCCGATCGATCGTGATCAACAAGGTTCAGCCGCGACCCGTCAGGGGAGTGGGCCCCCCGAGCAAGCCGACCACACCGGTACGACTCCGCACCGCGTGACGGCAAGAATCCGTGTGCGTTCCGAAGTTGCACCGGTGACCCACGTTCAACTCATCGCCAACGGTCGCATTGTGAAGGAGCTGCAGCTGCCGCGCAGTCAGGGACAGGGCAACGGGATTGAACTTGAACAGGCAATTGAGCTCGACCGTTCGACCTGGATCGCGGCTCGTGCTTTTTCGCTGTCGTCGACGGGTGCTCCGGATGCCGAGTCGCATACGAATCCGGTGTATGTGATCGTCGACGATAAAGCTCCTTACGAGCGGGAATCGCTGGACGTTCTTGTGCGTGCGATTGACGGGCAGATTGCCCTGCACAAGAAGCGGGACTTCGCTGAGCGGGCAAGAGTCATCGCCTATTTTGAACAGTCACGCGACATTCTGATGAAGATTCGCGAACGGGGCGGCGCTCCGGCGGCCGGGCATCCGTCGCAGGTGGCGCATCGGTTGCCGACGCTCGATGACCCCGGATTGCGTCAGCATGATGACGCACAATTGCAGGTGTTTCTGCAACCGGTGCCGCCCAAGTCAATTGGCGAGGCGCTGGCGTCTTTCGAGACCGTGGAGGGTTTCGAGATGCAGTTGGTGGCGAGCGAGCCGCTCGTCGTGGATCCAATCGCCGCGGCCTTTGACGAACACGGAAACCTGTACGTCTGCGAAATGCGGGACTATCCGTACAAGCCCCAGGAGGGAAGTGAACCAATCGGCACATTGCGGCTGCTCCGCGATACGGACGGGGACGGCGTCTTCGACAAGAGCCATGTGTTTGCGGACAAGTTGCTGTGGGCGGGAGGAGTGGCGCCGTGGCAGGGGGGCGTGTTCGTCGCCGCACCGCCGGACATCTGGTACATGAAAGATACCGATGGCGACCATCGAGCGGACGTCCGTGAAAAGGTGTACACGGGTTTCGGCACGGGCAACCAGCAGGCCATGCTCAACAACCTGACATGGGGGCTCGATCACAAGATCTACGGAGCCACGGCGGGAAATGGCGGATTGATTTCCACGGTGAGCGGACCGGCCGTCGGAGCGGAACCGGTTTCTGTGAGCGGGCATGACTTCCGCTTCGATCCTGTCACGGGACAATTCGAAGCGATCACCGGCACGATCCAATTCGGCAATACGTTCGACGACTGGGGGAACCGCTTCGTGTGCAGCGAATCGCGGCCTCTGCTGCACGCCGTGCTGCCGGAACATTATCTCGCGCGCAATCCCTATCTGCCGGTTCCTTCCGCCATGCACAACGTGGCTGGAGGAGCGGTGCCGATTTTTCGTATCAGCCCGCTGGAACGCTGGCGGATGATCCGTTCCAGCCGGCGTGTGGCCGCCGGTGCACGGTCTCCCGACGCGGCCGGCGCAAGCCATCACGTCATTGATGCGGCCGCCGGAGTGACGGTCTATCGCGGCGGCGCCTATCCAGCGGAATTTTACGGACAGGTGTTCGTGGGCGATGCGCAGAACAACCTGATTCACCGCCGAAAACTCGTTCCCGATGGTGCGACGTTCTCTTCCGAACGCGTGGACGAGGGGACGGAATTCGTCCGCTCGTCCGATAACTGGTTCCGCCCGGTGAATTTCGTGAACGCGCCTGACGGCACGCTCCATGTGCTCGACATGAGCCGCGAGATTCTGGAGTCGATTCATATCCCCGATGACGTTGTCGGCCACCTCGATCTCACAAGCGGGCGAACGCATGGGAGAATCTATCGGATCGCTCCGCGGGGCTTTGTCTATCCCGGCCCCCCGACGATCGCGCGTGCCAGCACGGCCGAACTCGTCGCGGCACTGGAAAGCCCCCACGGTTGGCAGCGGGACACGGCGCATCGCCTGCTCTACGAACGTCAGGACGACCGTGCCGTCGTGCCTTTGCGAACACTGCTTGCCAGCCATGCGCCCGCCCAGGCGCGACTGCACGCGCTGCGGTCACTCGGCGGGCTGCAATCACTCAGTGACAACGATCTTATCACCGCACTCGATGACGGTCAGGCCCGTCTTCAGGAGCATGCGATGGCGCTTGCCGAATCGCGGCTGGACCATTCGCCGGTGCTTCTCGATCGAGTGATTGCCCACTGCGATCAACAGGACATCCGCCTGCGCATCCAGGCGGCGTTCTCGCTGGGGGAATCGCACAATCCGCGGGCCGCGGCTGCACTGGCGGACCTCGCGCGGGCGGCGAATGCCGATCCCTGGCTGCGGATCGCAGTGCTTAGCTCGGCGGGAGGCCAGCCAGCGGAATTGTTTGCGACCCTGTTGCAGGACGCCAGAGATGCCGAGGTGTTAGAGCAACTGGCTGCGATCGTCGGTTCTCGCAAGCAAGTCGATGAAAGGGTGACCATCATCGAAGCACTGGCAGTCAGCGAGGTTGTCCAAGCGCAGCCCGATCTGGGAACCCGCCTGCTGCTCGCCCTGGGGCGCAGCCTGCGGCACGGAGGGGCGTCACTCCAAACGGACCTGCCAATGTCGGATGCGGCGAGGGCGTTTGTGGTGGAACGAATTCACAACGCACGGGAGACGGCGCAAGATGCATCGATCGATGTCGAGCAGCGGCGACGCACGATCGCCTTACTGGGGTGTGCCGAATATGGCGTTTCGTCAGAGACGCTCGTCAATCTTCTCACCATCGAGCAACCGGAAGTAGTGCAGTTGGCCGCCGTGGAGGCGCTCTCCTCGTATGCCGAAGCGGACGTCGCCGGCTTGCTGCTTGCAGGCTGGCGGCAACAGTCTCCGGGGATCCGTCAAGAGGTTGTTGATGGGCTGTTGTCGCAGCCCCAATGGACGCTGCCGTTCCTGCAGGCAGCGAAGCGGGGGGACGCAAGTGTCGCCCTGGTCGACGCCAACCGGCGTGCGCTCCTTGTAAAGCATCCAGACGCAGAAATCCGGACGCTTGCCGCCGAATTGTTCGACGACTCGATGACGTCAGGCCGTGCAGAGGTCGTCGCGTCCTATGCCTCGGCGCTGGACCTCGATGGCGACGTCGTGCGGGGAGAGGCGGTGTTCCGCCGCGACTGCCTCGTCTGCCATCGATTGCAGGGCGCCGGGTATGCGATCGGTCCCGACCTGGCATCGTCTCCATCGCGCGAAGCGGCGGCCTTGCTGACACATGTGCTCGACCCGAACCGGTACGTGTTGCCAAACTACGAATCCTACGTTGTGATCGACACCGTCGGCCGTATTTACACGGGACTGATCGCTGCGCAGACCGCAACGAGCATCACGCTCAAACGGGAAGAGAACAAGACCGACACCATCCTGCGAACGAACATTGATGAGCTGACGAGCACGGGCAAGTCGCTGATGCCCGAAGGTCTGGAGAAGAAAATCAGCGTCGAGGAAATGGCGGATCCGATTGCGTTCCTGCAGGCCACCCAGGCCCCGGGCGATACTGCCTCGCTCCCGATCGGGACGCTGCCAGGACTGATTGAACCAAATCGCAGCGGCGGCAAGTGACGGATCCCTCGATTCCGCGTTCTGAAGCTCCGGTTTCGGAACGTCGATTTGCGACGCGCAGCTTCTCGATGGTTGATACGAAGCTTCGAGAGAAACGACCTCAAGCCGGCGCCGGGGAATCACTGAACGAGAAGTTGTGAACAGCCTGCCGACAATGAAAGAATCACGAATGGTCAAGTTCCGGATGGACGTGCTGCTGCTGTTGCTCCTGATTGCGACATTGATCACCGCCGCAGGCCGGGCGGATGACGAAGGTCGTCCGCGGGAGGTCACCTTCGCCGTGGAGGTCGACTTCGGACGCGACCTCGGGCAGAGTTTCGGCTCGCTGTTTGAGGTGCAGGACGCAGCGGGCCGCGTCGTTGCGGGGGCCGGGTTTCAGGATGTCTACAACACGCACTTTCGCAATGATCGGCACGTAGTGCAGTTCTTTGTGCGTCCTTCGGGGCAAGATCCAAAGTTCACGATCGAGCGTCTGCCGCACCCGAACCTCGATTGCGGCGTGTATCTGCTGGATCTGGACGGGCGGATCTACGCGTGGACAGCGGCACACGACAACGCCGTACGGCGTTGGGACGATGCGTCTCGCGAATGGGTGAGCGAATTGCCGCCCGGTGTGCCGGGACTGCGGTCCGGCGACGGAGTCATGCGGCTCGGATCAAGCCTGCTGACGTTTGCGCATGATACGGCCACCTGCGACGGTCGGGTCATCCTCTCACCGCCGGCCGAGGGAGGCTATCACAACTTTTACTATGCCCGGGGGCACCTGTGTTTCTATCACCGCAAGGCCGGCGAGGGGGCGTTCACCCATCTGTATGCCTGCCCGTGGACGCCGGAGGAATCGGGCGCCGTCGATTTGTCGCGGGCCGTCGTGTTTGATACGCCGTATGACCGTGAGACGCCGTTTGCGTGGGGCCAGTGGCAGGATCAGGTGCTCACCGTCTCGAACATGGGCGGGATTTACGTGTTTGAGAATGGTCGATGGCGCACCGTGCTGGCTCCGGACGATAAGACGAGTTATCAGGTCTATTCGATTCTGCATTGGCAGGACCGCCTGCTGTTGGCGCAGTATCCGACGGGAAACGTGTTTGCGTATCAAGGCGCCGAGGCGCAACGCATCGACAACTGGCCGCCGCGTCTGGAGGGGGTCTCCCCCAGTGCGCGCGAGTGTCAGACGCTGTCGATCTATCGCGGCGAAATGTTCGCCGGCGTGTGGCCGTGGGCGGAACTGTGGCGACTCGATCAGGACAACCAGCAATGGCATTCCCTCGGCCGCATGTTTACCCATCCCGCGACGACCGATGCCTTCGTGCATCCCTATGAGCGAGAAGCTCAGGAACTGGGTCTGGTGCTCAACCATTGGGGCCAACGCGTCACCGGCATGATTCCGCAGGGCGGATCGTTGATCCTGTCGACATCCGCCAAGGGGACCGTCGAATGGAAGGAGGACTATACGTTTCTCACGGAGGCCGAGCGGCTCGAGTATGGTGCCGTGCTGCGGTTGACCATGCCGGGGAACCTGGCCGTTCCAATGAAATGGCACGAACGGCCGACACGGTTCGAGTTCACGATCCGGCCCGGAAAACTGGAGATTCGCCAGGAGGGCGACCTGTTGGGAGCCACCGATCTGCCGTCAGATTCGGTCTTCGATCTCTCTCAGCTTCGCGTCCATTGGGGACGCGGCGTCTTCGGTCCCTTGCGAGGTCGGATCACTCATTCGGAGACGTTCAGCACGGAGTCGACCGAGTGAGTGAACGGTCGGCCTGCATTCGATCCCTGGACGTCTTCAGACGTGCTCTTGCAGGAGACGCCAATCTGCCGACAATAGGGAGGCAGCGCCGTGAGTGAAGAGTGTGGTTCTATCAGTCATGATCGCGGGGGA
>JAHBXU010000134.1 GCA_019636315.1 Planctomycetaceae bacterium
ACCATGGGACTCAGCAGGATTCCCAGGAACGGATAAAGGACGCCCGCCGCGACCGGCACGCCCAACACGTTGTAGATGAATGCGAAGAAGAGATTCTGTCGGATGTTTCGCATCGTCGCGCGGCTCAAACGGACGGCACGACCGATCCCTCGGAGATCTCCTTTGACGAGCGTTATGCCTGCACTTTCGATTGCGACATCCGTTCCAGTGCCCATGGCAATCCCCACCTGAGCCGCGGCAAGAGCCGGAGCATCGTTAATTCCGTCCCCGGCCATGGCGACGACGGCGCCCTCGCGTCGCCGATCGACGACATAGTCGTGTTTGTCTTGAGGACTGACGCCCGCCCGAAACGTATCGATCCCCAACTGCTCCGCGACTGATTTTGCGGTAATTTCGTTGTCGCCAGTGAGCATGGTGATTTTTATCCCCAACTGGTGAAGTTCGCGGACCGCATCCTCGCTCGACGATTTGATCGGATCGGTCACCGCCAGCAACCCGGCCAGCGTCTGCTCAACGCCGACGAAAACGACGGTCGCTCCCTGTTTTCGAAGAGAATTCGCCCGTTCCGTGACGGCATCGACGCCAGCCACGCCCTGCTCTGTCAGCCAGGACGCATTGCCGATCAGGACGCTTTGTCCGTGAACTGTTCCCTTGATGCCGCGGCCGGTCGCTGAGTCGAAGTCGAGGACATCCGGGATTGGCAGCTTCTGGTCCTGAGCCGCGCGGACAATGGCATCCGCCAGCGGGTGTTCGCTGTGTCGCTCAACGGCCGCCGCCATGACGAGCACGTTGGACTCGTCGAAGTTGTCACTTAACGGCATAACCTGGGTGAGTTGTGGGCGACCTTCGGTCAAGGTGCCGGTCTTGTCGACAATCAGTAGGTCGACTCGATCGAGCGTTTCCAGCGATTCGGCATCCTTGATCAGGACTCCCTCTTTCGCCCCACGTCCCACGCCGACCATGACGGACATGGGGGTTGCCAACCCGAGAGCGCACGGGCAAGCGATGATCAATACGGCGACCGCATTGACCAGGGCATACATGAGCCGCGATTCCGTTGGACCCCACCACGCCCATGCGCCAAAGGTGATGATTGCAGCAGCGATGACCGCCGGGACAAAGTATCCGGAAACCGTGTCGGCGATCCGTTGAATCGGCGCGCGGCTGCGCTGGGCGCCGGCCACCATATCGACAATGCGGGCCAGCATCGTGTCGGCGCCGATTTTTTCGGCCCGCATCTCAAATGAGCCCGTCTGATTGACTGTTCCTCCAATGACCGGATCACCATCGCTCTTGGAAACGGGCATCGGTTCGCCGGTAATCATCGATTCGTCGACGCGGCTCTGTCCGCGGATCACAATGCCATCCACTGGAATTTTGTCGCCTGGGACGACGCGGAGAGAATCGCCGACGCGCACTTGCTCCAGGGGGAGGACCATCTCCTGACCATCGCGAATGACGCGGGCCGTTTCCGGTGCGAGTGCGATGAGTTCGCGGATTGCTCCGCCCGTTTGTTTCCTGGCGCGCAGTTCGAGGACCTGACCCAGCAGCACGAGGGTGACAATCATCGCGGCGGCTTCAAAGTACACGGGGATCGTTCCGTGTTCGTGAAATGCCTCGGGAATCAACTGCGGAAACAGTGTCGCAAACAGGCTGAACAGGTAAGCCGCACCGGTGCCCATCGCAATCAGCGAGAACATATTGAGGCGGCCGGTGATGAAGGACCTCGCGCCGCGCTCGAGAATTGGCCAGCCGCACCAGAAAATGACCGGCGTCGCCAGCAGCAACTGCACCCAGTGGGAGAAGGTCGCGCCCGCACCGTGAGCGATCGGCAATCCGAGCATGGGCCCCATCGCCAGCAAAAACACCGGCGCTGTGAGCAGGGCGGCGACCCAGAATCGGCGCGTCATCGAATCGAGTTCGGTATCCTCCTCGTCGGGAATCGCCCCTGACTTGGGCTCGAGGTTCATGCCGCAGATTGGGCATGTTCCCGGATGATCCTGTTCGATCTCGGGATGCATCGGGCAGGTGTAGACCGTCGCGCGCGCCTTCGCTGTGAACTGAGGATTTCGTTCAAGGGCCATGCCGCAATGCGGGCAAGCCCCTGGAGCGTCGCTCGCGACGCTGGGGCACATCGGACAGATGTACTTCGCGGGGGGGATCGCTGCTTTGGATGCCTCAGGGACTGTCGCTTGTGAGGGCCCGTCCAGTCCAACGAGCGCGGGCTGGTGCTGGCAACATGGACGCACAGCATCGTGCTTGATTTGCGGTTCTGTCGACATATGCGGTTCTCCGTCAGGCGACCGGCGCGACCGAGCTTAAACGTGTTCCATCATTCGGAAACCTCTCGGTGCTGACAAGGATGCCGGGCCGATTTGGGTACGGGCACGCTCCATTGACGGCAAACGGCGATTCCGGACAGTCGTGCTTCGATCGCTTTCGCTAGATCTCCCGCACAGACGGAGCACCATCGTCGTCGTTCGACGAGCGAATTGGCGTCACCTCGAGGACTCGCATCCTTCCCAGTTGAGCCATGAGGATTCTATGATGGAGCCGTCCTCTGAAGCGATGTCGCATGGATTGACCTGAGCCGCACGGATCGGAGCGTCTGCAATGCTCAGGATCGAAGATGGTCAAAGTGAGCGGTGCCCCAGGCAAGTGCTGCTCGAACGGGTGCGGAAATCGTGGATACGTTGTTGATCGTTCGTCTTGAAGAGCGCCACATCCACTGAAACCGCTGGACTCTCTCGGACGTTCTCAACCATCCTCCGCGGCCGCCGACGGCGAAACGGCTCATTCTGTTCAGCTTTGGACGTCGAGATCGCCTTCCGACGTCACCTGGCGAACACGTCCTCTTACTGATCTTTCATACTCTCTGGAGTTCCGACCGATGAACCGCGGCATCTTGGGTCTGGCGACATTCCTCGTCGCATGTCAAATTGCTTGGGCTCAAGAGTCGCCACGGCCCGCGCAAACGACGGCGTCGCCGGAAGAACAAGCAATTCGGGAGCGGCTGAAGAACTATTTAGAAGCATTCAATCGACGCGACGCGGCGGTGCTCGTCGAGTTTTGGACGGCCGACGGCGTTTCCGTCGCCGAGGAAACCGGTGAGCGCACCGAGGGACGGCAAAAGCTTCAAGATGAGTTCGCGTCCTTCTTTCAAGAGAGTCCTGATGCGCGTCTTGTGGGTCAGGCGACGAGTCTGCGGCTCATCCGTCCGGATGTCGCCGTGATCGAAGGCCGCACGACGCTGTTCGTGGGCGAAGCCGACCCGGTGGAGTCGGCTTTCACGGCGATCCTCGTCAAAGAGGGGGATCAGTGGATGATCAGCAGTTCGCATGAACGGGATCTTCCTGCCCCGAACACGGCATATGACGCATTGAAGGAATTGGAGTGGCTGATTGGCACGTGGGAAGATCAATCGGAGGAAGTGCAAATTACCACGAGCATCCGTTGGTCACCGAACCGGGCCTTTTTGATCCGATCGTTCAGCGCTCAGTATGGCGAAGACGACTCGCTGCAGGGAACGCAGGTCATTGGTTGGGATCCTCTGAAGCGTCAGATTCGAACCTGGACATTTCACTCGGACGGTTCCTTTGGTGAGGGGACGGCGAGTCGGGATGGCGACGAATGGATGCTGAAGCTCGCACAGGTCCTCAGCGATGGTCGCGTCGCAGCGGCAACTCAAATCATCACGCGGGTCGACAACGACACCCTCACGGTTCAAACCGTCGGTCAAACCGTGGAAGGCGAGCCGGTACCGGCGTCTGACCCGGTGACTGTCGTGCGGACAGGGGGTGAGGAGGCCGTGTCGTCGACCAATGCACCCGCCGACGCTGGAGGCACACGATGAACCGTTTCTCGATTTCCATTGCCATCATCGTCACCCTGCTGACGCTCCCTGACGTCGCCTCCGCGATCGGTCGCCCCGGTGGGGGGGGAGGCGGTGGGGGCGGAGCGGGACGAGGCGGTGCTGCGGGGGCCGCGGCAGCAGCACGCGCCGGTGGGGGCGGAGGCGGAGCCTCGCGCGGCGGGGGCGGCGCCCAATTGGGCGGCGGAATCAACCGTCCCTCAGGGAACACCAGTGCTCCCAACCTGGGGGGAGCGCGGCCCAACGTCAGTCGGCCCAACATCAATCAAGGCAATCTGAATCGACCGAGTGCGAATGTCAATCGGCCGAATCCCAATATCAATCGGCCAAGTCAGAACATCACGCGGCCGCAGGGACGACCGAACGTTGGTGGCGGGACCGGCGCGGGAATTGGAGCAGGCAACGTGCAGCGACCTGGCGGCGGACTCACCCCGTCGACGCGTCCCTCCACGCGGCCCGGCGGCGTGGGGACGGGGGGAGGTGGGAGCGGTGTCGGTGGTTCGCGGCCCACACTTCCCGAGCGGCCGACAACGTTGCCCGGGCGAGGCGATTCAGGACTTGGAACGGGTGCAGGATCGCGGCCCGGGACAAGCCTGCCCAATCTGGGCGGCGGGCGCCCGGGTGTGGGTACGGGGGGCGATCGCCCGGGGAGCGGACTCACACGTCCCGGCGGAGGAGGCGGGTCCGATTTGACGACGCGCCCGAATCTTCCCAATCGTCCCGGCACCGGAGACCGCCCTTCAATCGGAACTCGTCCGGGAACGGGCGACCGTCCGTCAATTGGAACGCGTCCCGGAGGTGATCGACCAGCCATCGGGGAACGTCCCGGCGCCCGACCAACTCCGGGAGATCTGGGCGACTTTCTCGGGATGGATCGCCCGCTCCGTCCGGGAGGCGGCGACGGGGCGACAACGCGTCCGGGCCGTCCCGGAACGGGTGATCGCCCGGGCCTTCCGGATCGACCCGGTGGCATCGACCGCCCTGGTCTCACCGACCGGCCGGGAATTGCGGATCGCCCGGGGATCGGAAACCGCCCAGGGATTAGTGATCGGCCGGGCATCGGCACGCTGCCCGGCGTCATCGATCGACCGGGAATCAACAACCGGCCGAACTTCAACGACCGCGATCGCTGGACAAACAATGGCGTCATCAACAACCGACCCGGCTGGGTGAATATCGACAACAGCACGAATATCAACATCCATAACCGTTGGAACAACACCTTTGTCAATCCTCGCCGCGCCGGCTGGTGGAATGTTCCGGCGGGACGGGCCGGCTTTTGGGCCGGTTGGGGCGTCGGCGTGCGGACCGGATGGCGGTCGTTCGGCTATCGTGGACGCTGGTTCAACAGCGGCTGGTGGGGCCGGCATTACTTCCCTGTCGGGGGCTGGCACTATCACTTCTGGGTGCATCAACATCCGCTGCGTTTCTGGTGGACGGTGCCCGTCTGGGGCAATTTCGCAACCTGGTTCACCTGGTCGGCGCCGCCCGTGGTCTGGGCCCAGCCTGTGTTTTACGACTATGGTCCCGGTGGCAATGTGACGTTTATGAATAACAACGTGTACATCGGCGGCGAGCAGGTCGCGACCACGAATGAGTTCGCCCAGAGCGCGATGGCGCTCGCCACCGTCCCACCGCCGGAATCTGAAGATCAGGCGGCTCAAACGGAGTGGATGCCGCTCGGCACGTTCGCCATCTCGACCAGCGAGAAAGATACGCAGCCCAGTCAGGTCGTCCAGCTGGCCGTCAGCCGGGAGGGAATTATCAGCGGCACGCTGTACAACATCGATACCGATCAGGCCCAGACGATTCAGGGACAGGTTGATCGGGAAACGCAGCGCGTCGCCTTCCGAATCGGCGAAAGCGAAAACGTTGTGGCGGAAACGGGGCTCTACAACCTGACTCAGGAAGACGCGCCGCTGCTCGTCCACTTCGGCCCGGATCGCACCGAGAATTTCCTGCTCATCCGGCTGGAAGAACCGGAAGAAGAATCGCAGCATGAGTAACCAGATCGCGCCGTCAACGACGCCATCGATTCGCTCGCAGGATGGCTCTTCAATCACTTAGAGAATCAAACGATGGAACCAACCCTGTCCGCATCCCCGCGCGAACGCATCGTCGAGTGCGTATCGCGCTTGTGGTGGCTGATGCTGTTGCGCGGGATTCTGCTGATCATCGTGGGGGTTTGCGCCTTTGCGCAGCCTGGTATCACGCTGCTCGCGTTCACCAAGGTGCTCGGTGCATTTGAGATCGTGGACGGCGTGTTCGCGCTGATCGCGGGGGTGTTTGGCTGGGCCGAATCGCGCATCTGGGAGATCGTGCGCGGCCTGTTGGGAATTGGGATCGGCGTCTTCGTGCTGGCCCATCCCTTGTTGGTGGGGGCAATCGCCGCCACGATCATCGTCCTCTTTATTGCGTTTCAATCGATCGCCGGTGGCGTGCTGGAGATCATCGTGGCGATTCGCGAACGTAAGGAACTGACAGGGGAAGGCTGGCTGATCCTGAGCGGCGTGTTCTCGATCATTTTCGGCATCATTCTGCTGTCGGCGCCGTTTGCTTCCAGTCTGATTCTGATCCAGGTGCTCGGAGCGTTCGCCGTCTTCTTCGGTTGCCTGCTGATCGTCAATTCATTCCGCGTGCGAAACTTGAAAAGCACCGTCGCACCCGCATAGCAGGCAACTCCCCCCGTCACTCGATACGTCAGTAACCCGAAGCGTCAGTAAGGGAACTCGCTGCGTTTTCTCGCTCACGCTTCGGGTGACTTTGGTGTGTTCCTCGCTGGCGCGTCGGGCGTCTCTTCTTGGGGCTCGCGCTGTTATGCGTGCACTGCGGCCCCGCCGTCGATTGTGAGTGTTTCGCCCTGGATCATGTCGCTCAGCGGGCTGCACAGAAAGAGCACCGCGTTGGCGACGTCCTCGGCCGTCAGCAACCGGTCGCCGGTCATGCTTCGCGCGCGGCGTGAGGCGAACAACTCGTCCGCATAGGGGATCCGGCTGGTCGAGTCGGTCGCGACCAACCCGGCTTTCACAACGTTGACGTTGATGCCTCGTTCCCCGACCTCCAATGCGAGGTGACGCGCCATGCTTTCCAGTGCGGCTTTGGAACTTCCCACCATGCCGTACATGGGAATCGCCATGTGCGATCCGTGGCTCGAGATGGTGACGACTTTGGCACGTCCGGCCGAGCGTTCGAGCAGTCGCACACCCGCCTGGACGAGGTGGACCAGCGCCAGCACATTGGTCTTCATGGTCGTGGCGAAATTGCGTTCGCTGGCCGCGAGAAGCGGGCGAAAACCTCCGGTCGCGGCGTTGCTCACGAGAATATCCAACCGGCCGGCCTGCTCATCAATGAACTCCATGAGCGATTCGACGTCGTCCCGTTCACTGACGTCCGCCTTCACGACGTAAACGCATCGGCCGAGGTTCTGGATTTCCCGTGCCAGTTCGTCCGCGGCGGCGAGCGACGTGACATAGTTGATGACGACGTCGGCGCCCGCCTCGGCCAGCCGCAGGGCACACGCGCGTCCGATGCCGCGCGAACTCCCGGTAACGAGCGCCAATTGTCCTGTAAGGTCGATCATGAAGTCATTCCTTTAAGCAGCGTGAGAGGAGGCGAAGCGTCACGCGCGGCAGTTCCGAGTTCAACGCGGCGCAGCAGCGAGGTGATTGGACTGAATTCGGAGGCCTCATCATGTCGCAGGCGTTTCTTGCTGTCGCATCGAATGACGGATTGGTGACCGGTCTGAACCGGCCGCCGCACGGCGGCACAGGCGACGTGATCGTCCACTCGCCAGTGAAAAATCTCGATTGCGGATTGCTGTCCGCGAACGCGGCACGACATCGTTCCGTGGGGACGCACGACGATCTCAATCTCTCGCGGCGCGAACGGGGCGCTGCCACCCAGCGTCTTATAAACGGCTTCTTTCGCTCCCCAGAAGAGCGCTTGCATGTCGCGGCGGTCGGATGTCGCGGCACGAACGAATGTTTGTTCCGCATCGGTGAACCACAGCCGTTGGAAGCTGGTGCCCAGCGTCTCCCGAGGCACAAGGTCCACACCGATCGACACACCGGCGTCGCGTGAGACTCCCACGAGCACGCCTCGCGAGGTATGGGAGATCGAGAGTGACACGTCCACATCGCGTCCGTTGATCCGCACGCGCGGGGGCATGCCGCTCCCCTGCGGATCGCGCGTCGCGATCGTCACTTCGCGTGGATGTCGGACGGACAGGATATCGCACAGCAGCAGTGTTCGTTTGGCGGCGATGCGGCCCAACGTCCAACTTTGTTGTCGCACAAGCGAACGGAATCCAGCCGCGACCGACTGCTCCTCCGGAGAGAGCCAGTCATTCGCAATCGACTCGATAGTGGATGAGGCATTGATGCCAGAATCAGCAACGGAGAAGTATCAGCACTGCCAGGTTGCCGGGATCATCATTGTGCCCCTCCGAATCGGATCGTGCGGTACCCGACAGCTTTCAGGAGCGGTTCGTCCTCTGTTCCAAACAGTGTGAAATCGAAGCGACTGTGCTGCGCGTCGCGGCCACGATAGAACGTCCGAACGATACACGTCTCACCTGGCCGTGGCTGCCGTATCCACTCCAGTCGCTCGAAACCGTATGGCACTTCCACCGCGCCGCCAAACTGCAGGAACACGAAACTGCCGCATGCGACCAGACAGGCGT
>JAHBXU010000135.1 GCA_019636315.1 Planctomycetaceae bacterium
TCCGCCCCGACTCCGCCAAAAGCCGTCATGCGCTCGAAAAGGAACCGCCAATGGCTTTCGACCGCCATCGCATCTGCACCCAGCAGTCGACGAGCCATCCAGTCGTGCAGCACGGTCTGAGCGGCTTCGGGCAAATAGTACGTTTCGCCGTGCCCGATGATCGACTCACCGCCGGCATCTCCCGCGTCGGTGTGGATTCGCAGACAGAGCAACCCGGGCATCACATCCGAACGGATGGCGGTTTCCACCGCAGTGATTCGCGGCCCGCGAGTATAGGCGTGTTCCTGCGTCGGACCAGATGCGCGATGGCTGTGTGGTGAGGTCATCGGTGGAGTGATTGTCTGCAATGTGTGCGCGAGAAGGTGGGGAACCGCCGAAACGCCGGGAAGACTTCAGAAGGACGATGGCCGGCCCACATCGGGGGAATAAATCGCAGCGGACATACGACGTGCCGCGAACTATTGAACCGACTTTCGTCGCCGGAGGGAAGAATGAGCGGGCTGTCTTCGCGACGTGCCGTGTTTCCATCAGATTCGATCATTGCAATCGACAGTCGTTCCTAATTCAAACGCCTCTTGTCAGGATGGGAGTTTTCGTCGTAGCATGGCTGCCCCCGCCAAGGAGTTAGGACCGCTGTTGGCGCGTTGCCAGCGGTTGAGAACGGGGGGCCGGCGGCCGATTCGCCTCCCTCGACCAAGTGGCTGGAGTTTGTTATGCGACACCCTCTGGCGGCATTCATCCTGTTGCTGTTGATGGCGTCGTCGGTCGATGCTCAGCTCGACGTGACGAACGATTCCTCGCCGCCTTTGTCGCCTTCCGACTCGGAGCGCGCCCGGAAAACGATTATCGAGTTTGAGTTGCTCGCCGAGGGGCCGTTGAGCGGAGGACTGCACGCACACGAATGGGGCGAACTGCTGCAGAAATTTGGGGCGAGTGTGCAGGTCCGACAGCCGCGCCCTGAAGATAAGCCCGGTGTTAGCGAGAAGACACGCGGTTCTCTGCGCTGGGTCACCGTTGTCAGCATGCTGGATGAAGGGGGGCGGATGGTCCTGCCGGACCGCCGGCTCACGCGTTCCGACACGGAGCTATTGCGCGAATGGATCGATGAATTGAAGCTCTACGGAGCTCAAGGCGCACCGGACGGAAAACCCCTGTGGGGGCTGTCCAAATCACAGTTTCAGGTCGTCTTCTCCAGTCTCAGCCAGCCGATTTCCGAGATCGCTGCGGGGGACGGGTTGGAGCAGGCGCTGGCGCGACTGAATATTCCCGCGGTGCACCCGGTGCGGTTTCACTCCTCGGCAAGGGACGTGCTGTCGCAGTCAACGTCGACGCCGCTCGTCCGGCAGGCGTTTGCTGGCATCAGTTGCGGCACAGGGCTCGCAGCGATCCTGGCCGATTGCGGTCTGGGGTTCCGGCCGTTGAGGACGCCCCAGGGGGACATTGAACTTGTCGTCCAGCCGCTCGCCGACATCAGTGATGCCTGGCCGGTCGGCTGGGAGCCGCCGAAGGACGTCACGCGGCTGAAACTGGCGCCGACATTATTCAAAATCCTCCCGGTCGAGTTCGACGAAGTCGCCTTGGAGGATGTGTTCGAGGACATCGCACACGCCAGCGGCGTCCCCATCATCGTCGACCATCATGCCGTGCAGAAAAAGGGGATCGATCTCATGGGGACGACCCTCAGCTATCCTTCCCGCCGCGTCGCCTGGATGCAGGTCCTGCATAGCGCTGCGGTCCGCCACGGCATGACGGAAAAACTCCGCGTGGACGAGATCGGTCGGCCGTTCGTCCAGATCACCGTATTTGTGCCCCGGCCGCAATCCGATTGAATCATTCCGCTTGGGCTTTTCCGGAAGGGGTTCATGCCCTAGAATCTCGATTCGACACTGGTTCGAGACCGGGGCCGTAGCTCAGTTGGGAGAGCGCTGCGTTCGCAATGCAGAGGTCGAGGGTTCGACTCCCTTCGGCTCCATTTGACACAACTCACGCCGAAATAAGCACTTCTTTACCTGCCGGCGTTCGGCAGTGCGGCCTGTTTTCTGAAACGCAAAACGGTAAATACCGTTTTGGCTCATTCAGAGAGAGGTTCGCACCGATGCCAAAGCTCACGAAATCCGTCCCAAAGTACCGCCTTCACAAAGTCAGCGGTCAGGCCGTCGTCACGATTCAGGGCTGGGTCCACTACCTCGGCCCGTGGCGAAGCAAGGCCAGCAAGCTGGAACACGACCGCCTGATCGGTGAATGGCTGGCCGCTGGACGTCCACAGGCAATCTCAAGAATTGACGCTGATATCACGGTGTCAGAGTTGATTGCCGCCTACTGGAAATTCGCCCGATCGTATTACGTCAAGAACGGGGAGCCGACCGGCACGATTCCCGGCATCAAGGTCGCCTTGCGAATCCTCCGCGAATCCTATGGGCACACGCCGGCCGCTGACTTCGGACCGTTGGCGCTGAAGTCTCTCCAAAACAAAATGGTCGATTCCCTGCTGAAGGTGCCTCAACATCTTGATGTCCAGTTCCTTCTCCGCCACGATCTCCTTGAGCTTCCTGTTCTCGTCTTCCAGCTCCTTCAGCCGCTTCGCCTCTTCGGCCTTCATCCCGCCGTACTGCTTCCGCCAGCGGAGGTACGTCGACTCGCTCACCTCCAGGGCCTGCAGCACGGCCTCCTCCTCCTTGCCCGCGTTGAGCATCGCATCCGCATCCCGAAGCTTCCGCACAATCTGCTCCGGCGTATGCCGCTTCCGTCGCCTCGTTGTCATCTCTCGGTCTCCTTCCGCCCGTCATGGGCACTGAGACCTTCATACCAAGTGGATCAGTTTTTCAAAGGCAGACCACAACGAGACGCCTGCCAGGTCGGCCCCAACATCAGCACGCTTCACCGTTGGCGTCTACACGGCGTCCGGGGCCACAAGCTTGAAACGGTGCTCGTCGGAGGTCGCCGCTTCACCAGCGACGAGGCACTGGAACGGTTTATTGCGCGCACAACGGCGGCTGGCGATGGTGAGAAGTCTCCCGTCCGCTCCCACGCCAACGGCAACGAGCGAGCCGAACGTGAACTGGCGCAGGACGGACTCTGACAGGCAAGTCCGGGCACGCTCGTGGCGTGCGAAGGCGGACGACTCCGGAATTCAGCGGTATAGATGGACATTGCGCGTAGACCGACAGGTGGGAAGCAAACGGCGGCATCGAAGTTTGGTCTCCACTCGCACTCTCGTTTGCCTCAGGCAGTTTCCAAATCGCATATCCCTTTTCGATGATTGACGAAGATTGCGATGATCGGGTCGCTGAATATGCTCAGATGATCCACGTCGAAAGAGGTCGATTTCCGTCCCTTCAGATTGTTCCGTCCGACCCAAAACTGTACGCAGAGGGATTGCGACGGAACGAGGCTCTGGTTGGATCATCGCTGGAGAGTCTTGGGAAAGACTTGCGGGAACTTGGTGCTTTAGCCCCCAAGCAGGCGTTGCCGGAAAAGATGGTTTACGGCAAGTTCCATGAAGCATTGGATGCTTATGCCGAGAACGATGTGCGGTCACACAACGTGTGGCCCGGAACCGATGACTTGAAGCAGTCTGGGCATCGAAGGCTTGAGATGATCGAGCGGTTCAAGGAGCGACATGACGATATCCTGCTTTCACAACTAGTGTCCTGAGTTACAAATACGTTGTTTATCTATTGCGCCCATCCTGCGGTCGGTCTAAACTCCGGTCCAGGAGGTGCGAACATGGCTGGTGGAGCAGGTGGACGACCGAAGGCGGAACTGGTGCTGACCGAGGAAGAAACCGAAACGCTCCAGCGCTGGGCGCGGCGGCCCAAGAGCAGCCAGTTCCTGGCGCTGCGGTCCCGGATTGTTCTGGCCTGCGGTCGCGGGCTGACCAATACGCAGGTGGCCCAGGATTTGAACGTGACCAAGCCGACGGTCGGCAAGTGGCGCAAACGTTTCCTGGAGCGTCGTCTGGACGGCCTGCTGGACGAACCCCGTCCGGGAGCGCCGCGGAAGATCAGCGATGCCCAGGTCGAGCAGGTGATCACGAAAACGCTGGAATCCAAGCCACCGCACGCCACGCATTGGAGCACCCGCAGCATGGCCCAGGCGACGGGTTTGAGCCAGACGGCCATCTCCCGCATCTGGCGGGCCTTCAGTCTGCAGCCGCACCGGACCGAGACTTTCAAGCTCTCCACCGATCCGCTGTTCATCGACAAAGTGCGGGACGTCGTGGGGCTTTACATGAGTCCGCCGGAGAACGCGGTTGTCTTGTGCATCGATGAGAAGAGCCAGGTGCAGGCGCTCGACCGCACCCAACCGCTGCTGCCGTTGGAACCCGGCCGTCCGGAACGTCACACGCACGACTACGCCCGTCACGGCACCACGTCGCTGTTCGCGGCCTGGAACGTGGCGACCGGAGAGGTGATTGGCCGTTGCGATCAACGCCACCGGCACCAGGAGTTTCTCAAATTCCTCAACCAGATCGACCAGACGATTCCCGAAGAACCGGGCGTGGAAATTCATCTGGTCATGGACAACTACGCCACGCACAAGACGCCCCGCGTCCAGCGCTGGCTGGCTAAACGCCCGCGTTACCACGTGCATTTCACGCCGACCAGCGCCTCGTGGCTGAATCAGGTCGAGCGGTTCTTCGCGGAAATTACCGCGAAGCGCATCCGCCGAGGGGCGTTCCGCAGCGTCCCCTCGCTGGAGAAAGCCATCATGGACTACGTGGCACAGCACAACCAAAACCCCCGCCCCTTCCAGTGGACCGCCGACGCCGACCTGATCCTTGGCCGAGTGGCCAATGTTTGCAAACGAATTAACAACTCAGGATACTAGCTGACGACCGGGGAAACGTGCGTCAGTCCAGGACGATCGATACTGGGTCATCCGCCACTGCGTTTCGGACGCGAGAGACGATTGCGGCGAACGCTCCGCCCACGGACATTTCCTAAAGGGCGGTTCCGGCGACAGAGACGCCCCATCGCACAATTGTCAGCAATCAGCCCGGAACGAGCGTTCGCCGCTGTAGCGAAACACCGGGGTCGGGCGATCCATTGACTGCCAATCGACTCGCCCCGCTGTCGTAAGGTCAGTACACCCGGAGGGATTCGAACCCCCAACCCTCGGTTCCGAAGACCGATGCTCTATCCAATTGAGCTACGGGTGCTTTCTTTCGTGTCTTGTCGGATAACGGTGGCTTGCCGCGTTCGTGGGGCTCACCTGTAGGGCAAGCAGGCTCCAGACGGCGAGATTTCCGATTCGCCGTCCGAACTGGATGTCACGTGACACATCCGGTCATGGGAACACTTTTGGATTCCTCCGACCAGATGGCGGTTCGCGACATTCACCGATTCGTCCCCGATTTTGGAGCGGACTTCGAATCCGCTCCGAGCTTGTATAACCGAGAGCGGGCCGGATGGGAAGCGGGTCGTCATCCACGTCAGCGTTCGACGGAAAAGCCGCCGGCTTGGGGGCGCTTTGTGTGGTGGTCGTTCCAAGAACACCTGGCCTTCAGAAACCGTCTGAACCCGTCGAACGCTCCGTGCGGCGACAGGCACGTACCAAATTCCACACCTGCGCCCGCGAACCCATTGTGTTGTCCTGACGATCTGATCGTGGATATACTGCGGCCGGAGAGTTCGATTCTACGGTGAAGCTGTGACCCGTGATCTGACGCCTCTTCCGGCGAATTCGATGACCAGCACCTCGTTGCTGGTTCGATTGCAGCAGTTCCCCTCTGATGAGGCGGCGTGGACAGAGTTCGTACTGCAATATGGGCCAAGAATTGAGGGCTGGTGTCGGCAGTGGGGGTTGCAAGAGGCCGACGCACAGGATGTCTCTCAGACGGTGCTCATCAAGCTGCTGCGGGCCGTGCAGACGTTCCGTTATCATCCGGATTTGAGTTTCCGCGCCTGGCTCAAAACGGTCACCCATCACGCTTGGCGGGACTGGGTCCGCAGTCGCCGCCAGTTGGTGCGCGGCGACAAGGCAAAGGAAGTTGCCCTGCAGACGTTAGCAGCGCGAGATGATCTGGCCGAGTGGGTCGAAGGTGCTTACGAGCAGGAGCTTCTTGACCGGGCATTCCGGCGGGTTCGCCCGCGCGTCGAGCCGCAAACGTGGGAAGCCTTCTGCCTGTCCACTTATGAAGGCTTGTCAGGCACCGCCGTGGCCGCGCGGCTCGGCATGGCTGTCGATTCCGTCTACAAGGCGAAGAGCAACATCCGAAAACTTCTGGAAGCCGAAGTTCACGCTCTTGAGGGAATTCTCATGTGAGCGAATCCTCTCTGCCGGACGATGCGTTGTCGCGACTGCCTGGGGGGAACCAATTGAGGATTCAGGAACTGAGTCCGCTTTCTCAATCCCATATCGCCGGAGTTCGTGCCGGACCAAGGCAGGGAGCGTTCGTCGGAAAATCGGGTTGCCGTGGCCGAGGCGACCTGGCCAACGGCTGCCGAACTGACTGCGCGATGGCCGCCGTCGATCGCGCCATCCGATCTCGTCAGAACTAGCGTCGATCGGTCATATCAGGAAAATCACGAACGACTCATCGGGGTTTCCCCCACGGGCCGAGCTGGCGCTCGACGCAGCGGGAATTCTTCCAATTCTTGCGTCCCCGGCCGAGATTTCGATTCAGGTTTCGCGTGCGCCGGCGTGGGTATTGCAGAGAGCTTGGACTCACTTGCTGAGCCGATTGACCGGCCGTTCAGATAGCGGTCGCATTGAGGGGCCGGTCGATCGTTGCCCTCGTTGGTGCACACTCGCTCATCTGGCAGACGGATTGGATGTCGCCGAACCGGTCACCCTGAGTGCGGCGGCGTCCTGATTCGACCTGCAACGATCAGCGTTTCGTGCTCCTCAAGATCGTCCATCGCTCGCGCGTTAAGAGGCGACCTTCCCTCTCACGTCGACCACATCCTTTCTCACATCTCTGACATCGACAAGGAGCGCGTCATGGGCATTCTGTCATGGATCGTGTTCGGACTGATTGCAGGAGCACTGGCGAAATGGATCATGCCGGGCAACGACCCGGGCGGGATTATCGTGACGATTATCATCGGAGTCATCGGAGCCTTTGTGGGGGGCTACGTCGGGACTTTATTAGGACTCGGCACGGTCGACGGATTTGATATCCGGAGCTTCTTCATCGCGATTCTCGGCGCCATCCTGTTGCTCGCTGGCTATCGCTTCGCCATGGGAAAGAAGTGATGCGTGGTGAGAATCGGCGGCCAGAACTTGTTCTGTGAGGACATCAAATGAACGCAATCGACATCCTGGGGGACCTTCTGGGAAAAAAGGCCGGAGGGGGACCTGGCGGGCTTCCGGACATCCTCAAGGACATTCTCAAGCCGGGGAAACGACCAGAGCCGCGAACGCGTCCCGAGACGCACAGGCCAGCGGATTCCGCACCGGATCCAAGAGCACCGCGGGATATCGCGTCGGACGCTCGCGATCTGGAGGACATGTTGAATGTTTCTCCGGAACGCGCCGCCCCCCGCCGTAGCCCAGTGTCAGAGCAACCTGCCGCGCCCTCACGACGGACACCCGGCGATGCGCGCGGATCGACGGATCGCCCTGTCGCGCCCGTTCCCTCGCGCGAGCCGCGATGGCCTTCGTCCACTCCGCGGGAACACCCTTCGGAGAATGAGCAGGCGCTTGTGCTGGCCCGGGCCATGATGAATGCCGCCAAGGCGGACGGCCAGATTTCGTCCGCGGAACAACAAAGGATTCTTGATCACTTTGGGAGTGATTCGCCGGACGCGATCCGCTTCCTGCGCGACGAACTCTCCAAACCACTGGACGTGCGCGAGTTCGCCTGGTCAGTCCCGCTCGGCATGGAGCAGCAGGTCTATGCCATCTCTTTGATCGCCATCGACGTCGATTCCGGCGCCGAGTCCGACTATCTGCAGGACCTGGCACACGGTCTCCGACTGCCGGCCGAAGTGTGCGAGCAGCTCCGGCAGCGATTCGTCGCATCAAGGCGGAACTGACGTTCAACCACGTGCTGCAAGAAAGGAGGCCGATGCCAATCAGATCGTCGAGGCACATGAAGAGCACAGCCTGGCTGAACGGCAACATCTGTCGCTCGATCATGCATGGAGATCATCCGACGATGGGAGTTGGAGTTGACGTGAGGTGTCACGGCCAGGCCGGGCGAAGGCACGTCGGTTGGTCAGTTGTTGGGTTACGGTTACCCGTCACATCATCATACGGAGAGTCACTCATGAATCTTGTCGACCTGATCAAGGACCAGGTGTCCAGCGAAGTCACCAACAAACTCAGCTCCCTCATCGGGATCAGCGAAGCTCAAGCCAAGTCTGCAGTCGGAGCGGCAATCCCCGCGTTGCTCTCAGCTCTTTCGGGCGTCACTTCGAGCAGCGCCGGTGCGGAAAAGCTGGCCTCCACGATCAACAGGTTGGATGCCGGCGCTCTCGGAAAATTCGCCGACATGCTGGGAGGGGAACCCGGGCAGGCGCTCCAGCAGGGCGACAACATTCTCGG
>JAHBXU010000136.1 GCA_019636315.1 Planctomycetaceae bacterium
GACTGGCCGGCGGACGATGACTTCGCAAGAGCAGACGTTCTTGTGTTCTACCAGAAGGGCACCTGGTCTCCCGAGCGGGCACGTGATATCGACGCGTTTCTTAAGCGCGGCGGCGGGATCGTCTACATCCATTATGCCGTCGACGGTGGACATGACGCCCCCGGTTTCGCCCAGCGGATCGGACTCGCCTGGCAAGGGGGCCGGTCGAAGTTTCGACACGGTCCGCTCGAACTCGGATTCGACGGCGGTGCAAACCATCCCATCGCGCGCAATTTCTCCCAGGTCAATCTGGTGGATGAAAGCTATTGGAATCTCGTGAGCGCCGGGTCGTCGCCGCGCGTACTCGCAACAGCTACAGAAGAGGATGAGCCGCAGCCGCTGTTCTGGACGCTCGAACCGTCGCAAGGGCGTGTCTTCGTCTCAATTCCCGGCCACTACTCGTGGACGTTTGACGACCCGCTGTTCCGCATCCTGCTCCTGCGCGGCATCGCCTGGACGGCGGGCGAGCCGGTCGACCGGTTCAACGATCTCGTCACGATCGGCGCTCGCATGACGTTCGTCTCGCCAGCAAGCCGACAGCCACCCGCACGCGAAGAGTCAGCAGCACGCCCGCACCTGGTCGTCTGGAATTGGCCGTGAGCGAGGGGGAATGACACGCTGACTTCTGCTGCGGAATCAGGAATCGTTCACCACCGTGCAGGGGACTTTGCGGGCGATGCGCTTGAGCAATCCGGTGAGCACCTTGCCGGGCCCAATCTCATAGAACTCGTCGATCCCCGCCGCAAGCATTGCCCGGACGGACTCTTCCCAGCGAACGGGGCTGACGACCTGCCGCACCAGAATCTCTTTCAGTTCGGCAGGGTTCGTATGCGGTTCGGCGTCGACATTGGAGTAGACCGGAATCTCCGGCGATTTGATGTCGACGCTGGCAAGCGCCTCGGCCAGTCGCTGATCAGCCGGCTCCATCAAGGGCGTATGAAATGCTCCCGCCACAGCGAGCGGAATTGCTCGCCCTCCGGCAGCTTCGGCCAGCTCGGCCGCCAGCTCGCAGGCCGCGTTATCTCCCGAGACCACCGTATTGCCGGGGCACAGATAGTTGGCAATTTGCAGCGTGCCGGCGTGGCGGGCCTGCTGGCAAATCTCCTCGACCTGCGGAACTTCCAGGAGAAGCAGACTGACCATGCCAGACGGCGTGGCGTCGGCTGCGTCCTGCATTGCTCGCCCGCGCTGTTGGACGACTCGCAACCCGTCTTCAAACGTCATGGCGCCCGCGAAAACGAGGGCCGTGTACTCACCCAAGCTCAGGCCGGCTGCCGCCTCGGAGGCGAGGACGACGTCGGGTGCATCGGCACGCAGTTTTTCCAGTGCCGCAAGGCTGGTGACGAAGATGGCCGGCTGGCTGATCACCGTCGAATCGAGTTCGCTGGCCGGCCCCTCAAAGCAGACTCGGGCCAGATCATACCCCAGAATGCTGCTGGCCTGTTCATACAGGCGGGCCGCCGCGGGATATCGGGCGGCAATGGTCTGGCCCATGCCGACGTGCTGGGCCCCCTGGCCGGGGAACAACAGCGCGATGCGGCTCATCACTCGCCTCCCGACTGCGCCGCCAATTGTTCGACGATCAGGTCATTAATGTGCCGGTTCTTCAACCGCATGGCTCCCTTCAGAGCGTTCACAATCGATCGGGCGTCGCTCGAACCGTGTCCAATCAGGCAGATCCCATCGATGCCCAGCAGCGGCGCCCCGCCGACTTCATTATGCTCGAAGGATTTACTCACGGCTTCAAACGCGGCTTTGGCCCGATCCCGCTCCTGGTCGAGCGATTTCAGGACAGCACCCGCGAGCATCTTCATCATCATGGATGCGATGCCCTCGCTGACCTTGAGGACCACGTTGCCCACAAAGCCTTCGCAAATCAGGACGTCGGCCTCGCCCTCATACAGTCCGCGGCCTTCCACATTGCCGACGTAGGAGTTCTTCAGCCGGCTGGCCATGAAGTATTGATGCGTTTCGCGGGCCAGCTCGTTGCCTTTCCCCTCCTCAGTGCCGATATTCATCAGCCCGATGCGGGGATTCTCGATGCCCAGAATGTGCTGCGCGTAAATGGAGCCCATGATGCCGTACTGATACAGGTGCTCCGTCCGGGCTCCCGGATTGGCGCCGACATCCATCAGCACGGAACCGCCCGTAAGCGTCGGGAGCGTCACCGCAATTCCCGGGCGCTTCACCCCTTTCAGAAACAGCCGTGTCCACAAACCCGCGGCGACCACCGCACCGGTGTTGCCCGCCGACACGACGGCGTCGACCTGTTGCGTCGCCATGAGCTTCCAGCAGACCGCGATCGAGCATTTCGGCTTCTTGCGCAGAGCGTCGACCGGCTTCTCGTCCATACCGACGGCGCCGTCCGCCGCGACTACGATCAGGCGGTCACCGGACCAGCCCCGATCGGCGAGCATCTGCTGCAGGATCGGTTCATCACCAACGAGCAGCACTTCCAGGTCCGGATGCGACTGGACCGCAAGAATGGCGCCGTCAACATTGATTGACGGAGCGTCGTCGCCCCCCATCGCGTCAAGCGCGATCCGCATTGCCGGTTATTCCTCGATTTCGACAAGCGTGCGGCCATGATAATGGCCGCAGTTGGGGCAAACGACATGCGACGGGACGGCCGTGCCGCATTGCGCACAATACTGAAGCCGAGGCGCTTGCACGGCGGAATGGCTGCCCCGTTTACGAGAGCGCGTCTTCGATTGTCGGCGTTTGGGAACCGCCATTTCTCACTACTTTCCTTGGAGCCGTCCAGCTCTGCCGGACAAAACGGGCCGCAATCAGTCTCATGCCTGCCAGCCATCGTACGGCGAATCGGCCAGCCGGGCTCTACGATTAAGAAATCACCGCTCAGCCGCTGAAGTGAAGCGATTGGAGCATGCCGCTCGCTGGGCACGCCCCCCGCTCAACTCGCGTTCTGGCAGGATGCCGCATGGTACGCCATCGTTCAGAATCGTGTCAACATACCGCGACCCAGTTCTTACGGGCTTCAGCCTCCAATCGGGGTGATGCCGCAAGGTGATCGCGGGCCTTTTCGTCCTCAGAAAGTCGGAGAGACCGCAAGGCCCCGAAGCATCAGCGAGGGTGAGGCGGGAATCACCCCTTCTCCCTCACCCACGGACGCGTCGGGACCGAGGGTTCCATTCCTCTTTGTCCTCACATCGCCTTTCAATCGAGTTCACGGAGATAGATGTTGCGGAACCATAACTTATTGCCGTGGTTCTGGAGTTCGATCTGGCCAGTGGGATAGAGCGGCTTGTCGCGTTCCCAGTAGTTCTCCATCACCACGGCATCGGTCACGAGCTGGTCGTTGAGTTTGACCGTCAGTTTGTCACCAACCAGCTTGATATAGAACGTGTTCCATTCACTGGTCGGTTTGTCCGCCTTAACGAGCGGGAAGCGTTCGTGCTTCTGATTGTTCCACAGCGCACCGGAGCCCTTGTCGGCCCCCAGCTTCTGGTAGCCCGGGAAGTCTGTATCCCAGATCTGCACCTGCGGGCACCCACGCAGATAGATGCCGCTGTCGCCTCCTTCGAGGATCTTCCAATCGACGTACATTTCGAAATCGCCGTAGTCCTTGGCCGTACACAGGCTCTGCCCCTGTCCGTCAAACTCGAGCACGCCGTCGACGACCTTCCAGTGGGCCCGCATCTGTTCGTCGGCGGCTTTCTGGGCGTCCGCCAGTTCCTTCGGAGACATTTCTGCCCGTTCTCTGGGGTTCGCCACGAGCCCCTTCCATCCGGTCAGGTCCTGGCCATTGAACAGTTCGACGAACCCTTCCGGGGGGCCGCCGTTCGCAGGCGAGACAAGAAGCGGCGGGAATGCGATCAACGTCGCGACGAGGACCGCAAAAATGCTCAGAAAACGTCGTTGTTTCATAGGAGTTGCTCCAGGGTGACTACGCGAACAAGGTGCATGCCGTCGTGCGATGCTCAGGGTGACGACGCGGGCGTGCCCTGCTCAGGGGCCCTGACACGCTCCACGCCGACGCAGCAAGTGTCGTCACGCGACTGCACACTGGCGCCGAACGATTCGACATCCGAGATAATGGACTTGATTTGTGAAACGATGCCGCCCGATGACGCCGCAACGCAGGCCATCAGTCGGTCGCGGCCGTAGATCACCCGCGACTCGTTCATGGCTTCCGTCACACCGTCGGTAAAGGCGAGCAACGTCTCTCCCTCCTGCAGAGTGATTGCCGCGGACTCATACTGCTGATCCGGGATGATTCCCAACGGGAGGCCCGATTCTTTTTTGCAGACCGCTTCGACCTGCCCGTCGGTTCGACGGAGCAGCGGAGCCAGATGGCCCGCATTGACGATGGTGACCTGACCGCTGGGTGGGTCGAGCACCATCAGCACGAACGTGATGAACCGGTGCCCCAGCCCGCTGCCGGCGATGTCTTTGTTCAGCCCCGCCAGGGCCTCCGCCGGCGTCTCGGCCGTAAATAACTGGAACCGGGTCGACGAATACAGCCGCGCCATGAGGAGTGCGGCCGGCATCCCCTTACCGGCGACGTCCCCCAGAGCGATCGCCAACCGCCCGTCCGGCATGACGATGTAGTCGAAATAGTCTCCGCCGACGCGAAGTGCGGCTTCGTAGTAGTCGGCGAAGGCATAACCCGGCACCTTGGGGCGTTCTTTGGGAAGAAACCCCAATTGGACCTGGGTGGCGAAGTCCAGATCCCGTTCCATCTCGCGCTGACGGAGGGCCGCCTCGTGCAGGCGCGCGTTTTCGACCGCCAGTTCGGCCTGAGCCGCCACGCTGACCAGCAGGTCCAGATCGTCCTCGCTGAAGCCCTTGTCGACCTTCAACGTGTTGAGTTGAATGACGCCCAACGCATCTCCCGAGGCATCGACAAGCGGCACGCACATCATCGAACGGACATCGAACCGCGTCAGACTGGTGGTCGTCTTGAACCGTGTGTCGTCCTGAACATCGCGACTGAGAATTGCGCGGCAGGACTCGAGCACCTGGCGGACGACCGTCATGCTCACCGCAACTTCGTCCGGCTTCCTTCCGCCTCGGGCGCGCGTCGCCTTGACTCGCAACTTGTCCGCCTGAGGATCCTTGAGCAGGATGAATCCCTGATTGGCTTGAGGGAAGATGCTGAAAAGCGTGACCAGAATCTTGGGCAGAACCGCGTCGAGTTCCAGTTCACTCCGCAAGGCCTGGCTGATTTCAAGCACAGCCTTCAGTTTGAGTTCGGGATCTAGCCCAACGCGAAAGGAGTCCGACGGCAACTGTCCTCCGGCGTGGGAGACAATCGACGATGCATCGGCGTTCAGGGCGAAATCTCCGGCGTCCGACACCCGAAATGAGTCATCCGACGCCCGCATCGTGTCGTTCTCGGGCGTCGCGGTCCTCGTTCGTCTCAACAGTTCATCCCGGGACGCGTTGGCACTTTCGGCTGCGGCATTCCCCAGGCGAGGTGAAATGAACTCGGACGCCGTGTCGTGCCGATGCTGAAACGCAAGAACGATGTCGCACACGCGAATCTGGTCGCCGTCGCTGAGCTGTGTCCGGCTTTCGAGCGGAGCGCCGTTGAGAAAGGTCCCGTTACGGCTGCGTAGATCTTCGAGGTAAAACGTGCCGTGGCTCTCGAGAATTTGCGCGTGGTGCCGACTCACGGACGCATTGTCCAGCACGACCTGGCAATTCGGGTGGCGCCCGATTACCGTTCGTTCTCCGTCGAGTCGCAGCAGGCGGCCTTCCTCGTCGCCGCTGACCACCTTGAGCATCGCCACGAATTCTGACCTTTGCGAAGAGGCGAATCACCAGCCGCCGGTTGGCCGACAATGGGCCGTCAGCCGATCTTATCGCTGAAACCGATCTGGGGTCAAACGGGCTTCGTCACCGGAGCGGCTATCCGTAACGACTTCCAGCTCCAGCCATCTTGTGATCATCAACCCCGCTGCTTCACAGGCCCGACTCCCCCTCTCCTTGACCGTGGGCGATCGCCATTGCATCAGACGCGCTGCTACAGTTCAATAAGGTCCGTCGCTTGCCGACCGACCTGTTTTGAGAAAGGGCCGCTGCGATGAAACGTCCCACCCCCGCTCCCGCCTCTGGCGTAACCGGCCGCGCGGCATGTGCCGGTCCCCTGCCACGGCGGGAATTTCTGCAGGTCGGTGCGCTGGCATTGGGTGGAGCGACGTTGCCGACGATCCTCGCCGGACGCGCGGCCGCCGGCCAGGCCCGAACGGATACGTCGGTGATTCTGCTTTACCTCCACGGAGGACCGTCGCACCTCGAGACCTACGACCTGAAACCGGAAGCACCGATCGAGTATCGCAGCATCTTCCATCCGATCCCCACCAATGTCCCGGGGATGGACATCTGCGAGTTGATGCCCCGGCAGGCTCAACTGGGCGACAAGATGGCGATCGTCCGTTCTCTGCACCATGAGATGAGCAGTCACTCGGACGGCGGCATTGAGGTTCTCACCGGGAAGACGCCCGTGATTCCGGACCCGACCTCGCAGTCGAAGAGCGATCATCCGGATATCGGCAGCGTGCTCAGCAAAGTCCGCGGCATGTCGACCAACGCGATTCCGCCGTATATCGCCATTCCCCGTTCCACCTACATGACCCAGCCGACGTACCTCGGCCTGCAACACGGCGCACTTGTGTGTGCGGACCCCTCGACGGAATATTTCCAGCCGCCGATCGGTCGTCTGAGCGGCGGCATTCATGGCGAGCGCCTCGGAGATCGCCGCGCACTGCTCGCCCAGTTCGACCATTATCGACACGGCGTCGATCTTCACGGAAACGTAGCGGCCACGGGCGAGTTCACGCAATTGGCGTTTCAAGTGCTCACCAGCCCGCAGACGGCGGCCGCCTTTGATCTCACACAGGAACCGGACGTGCTCCGCGACAGATACGGCCGCAACCTCTGGGGGCAATCGTGCCTCCTCGCCCGCCGATTGTGCGAGGCCGGCACGGCAGTCGTCAGCCTGTATGTGGACACGCCCAAGGGAGGCGCTCAGTTTACGAACTGGGACGATCACATCGCCAATGCGGGGCAACCGGGCCACTTCGGCGATTATTTTCGCAGGCGGATGGAGTACTTCGACCCGGCGCTCGCCGCGCTCATTGAAGATGTCTATGCCAGGAATCTTGATCGCCGCATCATGATCGTCGTCCTGGGAGAATTCGGCCGGACGCCCCGTCTGAGTCACAACGCCACGGGAACAGGCCGCGACCATTGGCCGCAGGCATACTCGGTGCTCTTCTCCGGCGGTGGACTCAAAACAGGCCAGGTCATCGGCGCCACAAACGCCAAAGGCGAGTACCCGACGGAACGCCCGCTGACGCCGCAGGACGTCCTGGCGACGATCTACCAACATCTGGGCGTCGATTACCATCATAACCTCGTCGATCACGCCGGCCGTCCAGTCCCCATTCTGCCGATCGGGGAACCGATTGCCGAACTCGTATGATTCGACGCGCGCAGCCGCGAACCTGCAACTGGCGTCTGTGTCCCTCCGCCGGAGATGACAATGGCTGAATACCGATGGAATCAGGCCGACCTCGCCGCGGCCTATGACCGCGACGCCTCGCGTGTGCACCCACGTTATGTCGACGTCCAGGATGCGATTCTGAATGAACTTGCCTCTGGCAACGAACCGATCCACGGGACGATCGTTGATCTGGGCGGTGGGTCCGGCCGGTTGCTCGAACGCGTGTTAATGCGCTGGCCTGAGGCGACAGCCGTTCTCGTCGACCAGTCCCAGTCATTTCTGGACCTGGCAACCGCGAGGCTCGCACAGTATCCCGGTCGGGCGACGACGCACTGCCTGCGGTTACAGGACGATTGGCGAGAGGTCATCCCCGTCCCCGTCGCAGCGGTCATCAGCACCTCCGCCATTCATCACTTGCTCCCGGACGAGAAGCGGCGTTGCTACCAGAAGTGTTTCGACGTCCTGCGACCTGGCGGAGTCTTCCTTAACGGCGATGAAGTCCGCGACGAGAGTGAAGCCGAGTATCGCGGCCATGTTGAGCGGTGGGCAGCCCACATGCAGCAGCTGATCGATACGCAGGCCGTCAGTCCGGCGATGGCGGATGCTCTGCGAGGCTGGCAACGCCGCAATGTCGAGCAAGCCGGCCAACCGCGCGCCAGCGGCGACGACTGCCATGAAACAGCCGCGTCACAGCTCGCGTACTTGCGCGATGCGGGGTTTGTGGATACGGCCGTGGTGTGGCAGCGCGAACTCTGGTCCGTCCTGCGTGGCCGTCGGGCAAACTGACTCCGATCCGTCGCAGCGGCGAACCGTCCGTCGCCCCTGTGAGAACGCATCTATCAATGACCAAGCCGCTCAACGTGGGAGCGCCCTGAGCGTTTTCTCTTCCGGGCTGCCGGGAATCGCCGAACGGATTTTGACGGAATAGCCCCGGTCGCCTGCAGGCGGCATAAGTTTGCGCTCCAGCTCGACGCTGCGTC
>JAHBXU010000137.1 GCA_019636315.1 Planctomycetaceae bacterium
ATCCTGCGGCCAGGCCCGTGCTCCCTCCAACAGCACCAAAGAAAGGCATCCCACCACGAGCCGCGAGGCAAAAGCTCGATTCAACATTCAACCTCGATCCTTGAACGGGGCAACCCAGGTGATTCAGGGGACTTGGACGAGTCAGGGATGACTGTCCACATCCACAGGCATTCCCCAACTGGGGATGTTCTCCATGCCGCGCAATATTCACCCGCGACGTATCTTAGCTGATGACGCTTCCGCATTGCGAATGTTAGACGTGAGTTTTCAATTCTCCCCAGAATCCAGCGCCCCGTGAGGTGAAAGAACGCCGATCTGCCGGTTGTCCGGACCAGCTTCCGGGGGCGCCGGACTGAATCTCTGACTCAAAATCGGTCGGAGGTGCTCTGCAACACAGCCTCGACTGCAGTTTTCGACGATGATTGACGCGCCAGGGTTCCGTAAATTCGTATCGGTCCCCATTCAGACATTACGTGCCCCGGTGCGCCAACATCGTTTCATCTCCCTGTGGTTCGACAGGTTGACGGTCTGCGCACCGGTTGGCTAGAACGCGCTCATTGGTTCTCCGTGCATCAGTCGCCCCTCGTATCGGCGACCGCGATGAACCTTTTCGAGCGATCTCCTGTCAGGCATCAGCGGTCAGCAGCACACGTCCGACTGCAGTCTCGATTTCCTGACGGCTGAGTGCCAAAAGCTGAAAGCCGCTCCCCATGCCGACTGTCCAACTCCCCGACGGCGCTGTCAAAGCATATCCCGCCGGCTCCACCGCACTTGACGTCGCAGCGTCCATCAGCGAGCGACTTGCGCAGCAGACGATCGCCGCACGCGTCAATGGGCAGATCGTCGATGCGATGCGACCGCTCGAAGAATTGTCCGATGCAGACCAGATTCCGCTGACGCTGCTGACGACCCGTGACGCCGCGGCCCTGGGAGTTTTGCGGCATTCGTGTGCCCATGTGATGGCCCGCGCCGTGATGCGGCTGTACGAGGGAGTTGGCCTCGCTTTCGGACCGACCACCGGCAACGGCTTTTACTACGACTTCGATCTCGACGCTCCCATCAGCGAGGAAGACTTCCCACGCATCGAAGCCGAGATGGAGGCGATCGTCAAAGACGCGGAACCATTTGAGCGATTCGTGCTCCCACGCGAGGAAGCGGTCCAGTTTGTCGACGATCTCCACCAGGAACTGAAGACCGAGCATATCCGCACCGGCCTCGCCGAACATCCGGCGCTCAGCTTTTATCGCCAGGGGGAGTTTGTCGATCTTTGCCGCGGACCGCACATTCCTGATGCCGGCAAGATCAAAGCCTTCAAACTGCTCAGCGTCGCCGGCTCCTACTGGAAAGGGGACGCCAACAACAAACACCTGCAGCGGCTGTACGGAACGGCGTTCTTCGACAAGAAGGATCTCAAGGCGTATCTCGATCAGGTCGAGGAAGCCAAACGCCGCGATCACCGCATGCTCGGCAAACAGCATGGGCTGTTCACCCTCACGAACGACGTTGGCAGCGGCTTGTGCCTCTGGCTGCCGAAAGGGGCGACCGTCCGGGCCCTCCTCGAGGATTTCATCAAGCAGGAACTCCTCAAGCGCGGCTACCAACCCGTCTATTCCCCTCACGTCGGGCGCGTGGAGATGTACGAGACCAGCGGCCATTTCCCGTACTATCGCGACTCCCAGTTTCCCCCGCTGTTCGGCCATCCCGCGGGACAACTCGTCGACTACTGGAAAACTCAACTGTCGGAAGGCGGGCTTGATGAGAAGTCGGAAGCCGACTTTCTTGCCGCTGCGACCGACATGGGCTGCGACTTCTCGCGCTATCCGAAGTCTGCATCATCAGACGAAAAGATTGTCTTCCTCAAAGCGTGGGAGAAGCACCAGGAGCGATACCTGCTCAAGCCGATGAACTGTCCGCATCACATCCAGATGTACAAGGCCCAGCAGCGGTCCTATCGCGACCTGCCGGTGCGGCTCGCCGAGTTCGGCACCGTCTATCGACACGAGCAGTCGGGCGAACTCAACGGCATGACCCGCGTCCGCGGCTTCACCCAGGACGACGCCCACCTCTTCTGCACGGCCGATCAGGTCGAGCTGGAATTCAAGGACACGCTCGACCTTGTGAAATTTGTCCTGCAGTCGGTCGGCCTCGACGATTACCGCATCCAACTCTCGCTCCGTGAACCTGGGTCCGACAAGTATGTCGGCTCGGAGGAACATTGGGCGAAGGCAGAAGCCACGTTGCGGAAGGTTCTTGAGGAGTCCGGCTTGCCCTTCACCACGGCCGAAGGGGAAGCCGCGTTCTATGGCCCCAAAGCCGACTTCATGGTCCGCGACGCCATCGGTCGCGAGTGGCAACTTGGCACCGTCCAACTCGACTACAACCTGCCTGAGCGTTTCCAGCTCGAGTATATCGGCGATGACAACACGGCCCATCGCCCGGTGATGATCCACCGCGCCCCGTTCGGCTCGATGGAGCGATTCGTCGGCATGCTCATCGAGCACTTCGCCGCGGCGTTCCCCCTCTGGCTCGCACCAGAACAGGTCCGCATTCTGGGCCTCAACGACGATATGCAGCCGTATTGTGAAGAGATTCAGTCCCAGTTCCGCGCGGCTGGATTTCGCACCACCATCGACCGCCAGTCGGCCAATGTGAAGAAGAAAATCCGCGATGCGCAGCTCGACCTCATCCCCTATATGGCCGTCGTTGGCCCCAAGGATCAGGGCGCCGGCGGCCTCTCCCTCCGTGATCGCATTGATGGCGACCTGGGCTTCATGAACACGGCCGACGCGCTCACCAAACTGACCCAGGAACGCGACACTCGCCAGATCCGCCAGCTCGTCAAAACCGAGTTCCAGGGATTCCAGGGGGGCGACGAAGAGGCGAACGAATACTGATTCTGCAACTCTTGTGGCTGGGAAGCGATTGCGAGTCGACCATCACTGGGACGTTGATAATCGATGCAATTGGACCGGTTGGCCGTCTCAAACGGCACCAACGCGCGAGTCTCGCTGACCGACAAATCCGTCATGCTTGGCAAAATTGATCCAGCCCGTCGGGTTCTCCAGCCGAAGATGAAGAGAATATCGGAATTCGCTTTTGGCGGCGCAGGAGGGGGACAATGGCGCGCCGAGTCGCTACCGGATTGTTATTTTGTCTGGCGTCTTTGAATTCGGCCATCAGCGCCGAGACGACGCTCGATTGGCTGCCAGCCCGCGACGCGAGTCAGGAGGCGACGTCTCCTACCACGTCACTCTGGCAGGCCGCCGGCCATTCCATGGCCGAGAGACAAGCGCCGCCCACGACGCGTGTCTTTTTCCCGGACGATGATCCGCACGGCGCATCGGATGTTCCACCTTCAGGACAACAGATCCCGGAGCCGCCGGCTCACAGACAGGACGATGCGGCGGCCGCTCAGGCCGCACAAGCCAAAGCGGCGGCCGAGGCGGCGGCGGGAGCTGCTCAACTAGCCGCCAGTGTCGAGGAAATCGGCAAGCGGCTCACTGTGCTCACCGTCACCCCGGATGTCAAGGTGATCCTGGGCGGGGCCGTGGTGGCCGACTTCCTGGTGAATGAAGCCAGACCGCTGGCGCCGGGGACGCCGTTCTTTTTGTTGCCTGGCTCGCCGTTCGGATTCGATCAGACCACGTTCGATGCGCACGCTCGTGCATCGAATTTCTTCGCCCTGTTCACTGGTCCCAAGATCTGCAATGAATGGGAAACGGGCGGCCTGGTGCTGCTCACCTTGTACAACGACGCGCTTATCGTGGATCGCTATGGCATCCTCCCCGTTCAGGCGTTCGGTCAGGTGAAGAACGACGACTGGAGGTTTGCGGCAGGATTGCAGCTCGACATCTTCAACCCGCTGAATCCAACCGTATTGCCATTCAGTCTGCTCCTGGGCTCGGGCAACACGGGAGCATTTCGAGGGCAGGCGCGCGTGGAGCGCTTCTTCCACCTGGACGATTGCTCGCAGATCACGTTGACCGGCGGCATCGGCGACGCGGTCCCCACCATCGTTTCCAATGACTTCGATGTGAGTGAAGACAACGGTTGGCCGAATCTCGAAGGACGTGTGGCCTTTTCCTACGGAGCACTGGAAGGGGCAGGGCCAACCGCCAAGCGACCGCTCGAAATCGGCGTCTCGGGAATTGTCGGAGAGATTCGGAACATCACCCCGGTCCCGCCGGTGCGCGAGATCGCGAGTGTCTGGGGACTTGGCGGTGATGCGCGGTGTGCGTTTACCGATCGCTTTGGCATGCAGGGAGAAGTCTATGTTGGCGAAACACTCGGCACCTATTGCGGGTCGGTGATGCAGACGGTGAACACCACCACGCTGCGAGGCATCTCTTCCGTCGGAGGCTGGGCGGAGGTCTACTACTACATCGTCCCCGAGTGCCTGCACACACACGTCGGCTACGGTGTCGATAATCCCGACGACGCCGATCTGGCCCCCGGACAAATCGCCAGAAACGAAACGGTGTTCGCCAACCTCCTCTGGGACATCACCAAGTTCTTCCGCGTCGGTTTCGAACTGACCTACCGCGAAACCGCGTATCAGCTCCTCCCCGATAACCACGGCATCGGCGCTCACACGCAGTTCCAGTGGAAGTTCTGAACGGCGGCATGCGACATCTCGCCGAACGGACCGCCAGAGTGTTCAGCTTCTCGTCTACGGCGCTCGCCTCAGGTGACCCGGAGTTCACGGCCGGCCGCGGCAGTTTCAACGTCGCAACGAACTGGATGACATCCGAAGGAACGGCCACCGGATCGTTCTGTTGAACATCGTGCCGAACGATCCTTTGGCCATCTCATCGGTTGGCCGCCGATTGCGCTAAACGCCTGCCGAGATCAGGCTGCCCACGGATGGGGGGGGTGTCTGTTCGGAGACGGCCAGTGTTGCTCGATACTTCAGATGGCGTCGGCGCGTGACCTCAATGAGCGGACGCCAAATGGCGGCCGTGAGGCGGTAACGAATCAAAAAATGCCAGAACAAGTTCGACCGCTTGTACAGATAAGACATGGCCAGATAGGGCAGCACGGCGTGGGAATCTTCCGGACGTCGTCTCCAGATGGAGCGATGGGAGAACAGTCGCCGGTAACACCAGGCATAACCCTCGGCCAGTTGTTCCGCGGACATCCGCCGCGGCCGAAACACGACATGGGATGTGTCATACAGGTTCCAGTTCTTGTGCAGCAACCGACCTTCCGCCTCCATCTGCCGGAATAACGGCGTTGCGGGGTATGGCGTGAGGATGTGGAACGTCGCGCACTCCAATCGATTCGCTTCGATCCAATCGACCGTTCGGGCGAAGACATCCCGGCCATCGTGGTCGAACCCCAATACAAAACTGCCGTTCACCTGGATGCCATTCTCGTGCAGAATGCGAACGCGACGGGCATAGTCTTCGGTGCGTGGACTTTTCTTCCCCGCCTCCTTGATGTTGTCGTTCTGCAGCGACTCGAAACCGACGAAAACGCCGGTACACCCCGCCAGTGCCATCTCGCGCACAAGTGAGGGATCGTCAGTGACATCGATCGATACCGCCGCGCTCCAGATTTTATCCAGCGGCGCCAGCGCGCGGCACAGTTGCCTCAAATAGTCCGGTCGGGAACCGAGGTTATTGTCGACGAACACGGCGTATGGCTGATCGTCCGCGGCGAACTCGTCCACGATCTGTTCGACGTCGCGAACGAGATACGGCATGTGCAGCCCATCGGTCGCCAGGTAGCAGAATCCACATCGATTGTGGCAGCCCCGCGTGGCAATCAGGCTGCTGGTTGTCAGGAAGCTGTCGCGAGGCAACAGGTCGCGGCGCGG
This sequence comes from Planctomycetaceae bacterium, assembly GCA_019636315.1. Classification (GTDB taxonomy): domain Bacteria; phylum Planctomycetota; class Planctomycetia; order Planctomycetales; family Planctomycetaceae; genus JAHBXU01. Next base: position 5,819 of record JAHBXU010000137.1, read on the forward strand.
CGGTGGGTCGTCCCGATATGGTCGCCGATAGGTGCCGCGATAGACCGGTTGCAATGAGCCGCACTCGACATCTCGCAACACCTCGGGCCAGACATGGACGCCTTCCCCCAGGACGATGGCATCCGCGTGGGGGGTTGTTTCTTCAGGGCATGAGAGCACGTGAAGTCCGCCGAACACGACTTTTGCTCCGCGCTGCCGATACCAGCGGGCCAGTGCATACGCTCGCTCGGCAAATGTCAGGTGCACGGTGATGCCGACCACCTGAGGAAACGGATCGCTCGGCGGCGGGCCGTGCAGCAGGTTTTCGTCCCAGTACTGCACGCTCCACTCCGGCGGCGTGCTGCCGGCGATGCTGGTCAGAGCCAAGCTCGGCGTGAGCACATGTTTGCCGAAGCTTGCATGCGGATCCTTGGGATAGAACGGGTTGATCAGCAAGGCGTGCCGCTGCTGAACTGGTCCCACAACGGCGGTGGGATCAAGCCGCGGTGCGATCCGCATCGCACGAGGTGTCCACAGTGAGGCCATCTTGTCTCCTCTCACAAGCCGTTGACTTTTCCGTTGACGACTGGCTCAGCAGCTCACCTCGAATGTCGTCAACGAGCGACGACGGCATTCACAATGTCAGTACCTACGGAAATCCTTCGATGCTCGGGCGCTTCGACGGACTGCTCCGACTCCGGTCGATTGATCAACCTGTCATGTGGCATTGCGGCGTTGCCCGGATCGCCATGTTGGCCCACCAGTCGGGGTGAGCAGGTGGCCTCTGTTGGTCATGGCGTCAGAGAACGCAGGGCCTGCTCAACCGCGTCAACCGTTTCATCGAGCGCCGATGTTCCGGCAGTTAATCCGACAGAATCACAGCCAGTGAACCATTCGGCTCGCAAATCGGCGGCTGCCTGGACCTGCCAGGCCGGCGTCCCGGCATCGCGAGCGAGGTCGAGGAGCTGGCGGGTGTTGTTGGAGCGCGGCCCGCCGACAACCACCACTGCGTCGACCGAGAGGCACAGCGCCTCCAGTGCATATTGTCGCTCCAGAGTGGGGTGGCAGATGGTATTGACGAATCGCACTTCGGCGTGCGGGTTTCGGGCTTCGATCGTCACCAGCAGTTCCGCCGCATGTCGTGGCGGCGTGGTCGACTGACAGATGACGCCCAGCCTGGAATGCGTCCACGCCTGCACGTCTTCTGCGGAGGCAATCACGTCATGGTGCTCCAGGTCCTCGATGATCCCTTGCACTTCGACGTGGCCAGGCCGCCCAATCAACAGGACGTGAAAGCCGTCCTGTTGCAGCCGCTGTGCGGCTTCGTGCACGCGCCGCACAAGAGGACACGTCGTGTCAATCAGTTGTTTACCGGCTTCCACGAGGCGTCGGCGTTCGCAATGACTGATGCCGTGGGCCGTGATGAGCACACCGGTTGTTTCCGGCAATTGGCTGCGATCTTCTTCGTCCAGCATGCGAAAGCCTCGTTGCTGGAGCTGCACGAGCACCTGCGGATTGTGTACGAGTTCGCCATGAATGGTGACATCGGCGGGTTGGTCGACCTGTCCAGCCGCACGCAGCGCATCCCGGACGCCGAAACACATCCCTATGGCCGCAGCACGAATGACGTTCAAGGGCGCCTCCGAACGGGTGACGGACACTTTGCAACGCAAAGCATATAAGAAAAAAACTCACGTGGGATTGAACCCCCAACGGCTGTGCGGGGCGCTCGACGTCGTGCGGCTCGTTTCTGAAGCTTGAATCGCATTCGTGACAATTCGTTCGAGCACGCTGAGATACTCCAGAAAACGGGCGCGGCCCTCCCCCGTCATTCGCACGAGCGTCTGCGGTCGCTTGCCCTGTGTTCCTTTCCAGACGTCCACCAACCCCGCCTCCTGCAGCACCTGCATATGCCGGCTGAGATTGCCATCGGTCAGATCACACAATGATTTCAGCTCCGAGAACAAGAGTCCTTGCGGGTTGGCAACCAGGGAACTGAGAATCCCAAGCCGCGCCTTCTCATGAAGCACGCGGTCCAGACCATCGAATGCGAACTGACCTTCGCCGGCGCCGTCACGCTTCGAGCTGCTCATCACTCCGCTCCAGTGTGAAGTGCAGAATTGACGCGGCCAGAAGCTGGCCAACCCCGAATGTTCCCGCCATGGACCAGGGAGAAAGTGCTCGCGGTCCATTTCCTAGAGCCAGACAGACGGCGCCGGACGCGAGGTAGTACACGCCGACCCACACCGTCGCGATCGGCAGCACGCGACAACAGGAAAAAACTCCCAGACTGAACAGAACGGCCCACAGACCGGGAAACATCCAAGCGGATTCCGGGGCGCTGTTCGCAATGATGAGCGTCACAATCGCGCCGGCGACCAGGCAGGGAGCAAACTGCTGAATCGCAAGCACAGTCAGTCGCCGCTTCAACGAGGAACTCTCCACCATCCACCGACACGCCATTTCCGCTCCCACCACGACAAGGCTGATTGTGGCCACTCCGACCCAGAGTTCCACAAACTGTTGAACCTGGACGGATGGATGTGGAACTCGTTGCGACTGGACGAACGCCGCCAGCACTCCCAAGAGACCGGAAAACCCCACCGTGGCCGACCGAAACCCGCGAAACGTCTCCGTCCGGGCCACCTGCGCCCGAATCTGCGA
>JAHBXU010000138.1 GCA_019636315.1 Planctomycetaceae bacterium
CGCTGGAGGTAATCCGATCAGATCAAAAGTGACCCGTCGCACCAAGGATTCAGCCGCCAGGTCCGGAGACAGGCTGAGACCGGCCGGTTCCAGCTTGGCCAGGATGAAGCGGTCGATCGGAGTCCGTACACGGTCCGTAAACTTCACCTCGGGGGCACGCTGTGCAACCGGCATCTGGTACGCCCAGTGCCGGCGATCCTGTTCGGTGACCTTCGATTGCGGCACCGACACCTCGACCTTTTCGTCCGCCGGTGCATCGGCTTCGATCCAGTTCCGCAGAAGTTGAAGTTCATCAGCGGTCAGCGGGTCGGCCCCGTCCGGCGGCATCTTGCCCCCTTCAATCACTGCGACGAGTTCGCTGTAATCCGGATGCCCGCGCACAATGACCGGCCCGGCAATCCCTCCTCGCAACATGTCGGAGACCGTTCGCAGATCGAGGCCCGCCTCCTGAGTTTCCTCACCGTGGCACTCGAAACAATGGCTGGCCAGGATCGGCCGCACGTCCGCCTCAAACCGTGGTAACGGAGGAAACTCCGTCTGCAGCCCATACTTGTCCGCGAGCGCCGTGCCCACGGCGTAGCGCTCCGATTGCGACAGCGGTCGCGAATAGATCAGCACTTCCGCAATGTCGCCTACGAAAAACGTGGACTCATTCTCTTCCTGACCAGGATCCTGCCCCAGTGCCAGCGAGACATGGGGCTGCAGGCCGAGAAAATGGGTCCCGTTGAACAGCGCACGACGGGCGCGGCGGCCATCGACATGCATCTCGAACGTCTGCTCACCCGTATACACGGCTTCGAGCAGATGCGACTGGCCGTCCCAGCAGGGATGAAGTGCCTCCCCCTGATCCCCCTGCTGAATCCCAAGGCGGGGAAGTTGTCTGGAGTCCTGAATTCCGACCCACAACCCGCGGCGAGGTTCCGGGGACGTATCGCGAGCGGTACGCGAGTTGAGATCGAATAGTCGCTGTGACGGCCGATTCTCCCTCCGCTCGGCCCGCATGACAAACAGCACATGCAACAACTGGTCGCCCGTGGCTAAGCCCGTGAACTCGGCCCGCTGCAACAAGTCATTCCCGTCGAAACGGAACGCGGGTCGGTTGCCGATGGCGGAGGCATGCCAAGTCGGACGCCGCTCCGCCTTCTCCTGAGCCAGGTCGTTCCCTAATCCGCTGCTGTCGCGCCAGACATCCGGCGCGGTTCCGTCAGCCGCGTTGATCTGTGAGGCATCAAGCCAAAGAACGAGACCGTCACGCGGGACATTGTCGTCGGCGCATGACTCATTCGGAACGCCGCAGCTCGCCATGAGCCACCCCGACAGAATGATCGCCGACAATCGGGTCATCGCCCCGCCCCAGGACCTTCGGTTCTCTCAGCACATCGTAACCGATTGTCCCGGCAATTTCTGCAATTCCACGGTCGTCTGATCGGCAAATGCGACAACGTGACAACCGCCGACGGCATCAAAAATCAAGGCGTCGGATTGGGAGAAACATCGATGCGCGGTTCCATTCAGGATCTCAGAACACCACCGGCATCCCGGAGGCCCTGTCAGATCATCGACCAGGGTTTTGCTGCCGATCTGTTCGTGCGGTGGCGATATCGATCAGAGCCAATCGGCCACGGCCTGTGCTGTCGCGGGGTGGATCAGGTATCCGAGGGCGTGATGGGGATCGGAACGTCCCTGGTTGACCGCCAGGTTCTCAATCTGCACATCGGTGATCTGCTGCGTCAATTTCAACGAGAGCATCTCGCGATAATCACGGGACACGCGCGGACGATATGCGACAAAGTCGTCGCGGGCAGAGATGTTGACCCACTCCGTGACATTGTGCGGATATTTCCGCGGCCCGCTCACACGGGCCCCTTTGAGGTTGGCACGCACCGTCGGGTCGGCCAGTGGCGATCCAAGCGTGATCCAACGATCGATCGATTTATGGCAGCATTGCGGGCGGTACTCTCCCTGATGCGTGAACTTCCACAACGTGTCGTAGGCGATCATCGATCCCAGGCTGTGCGAAATCACGAGCACCGGTCCTCGCAACATGGCCTCCTTGAGGGGATCGATTAAGGGAAACCGCACGTCGCTGCCAAACGCGGAGTCTGCGTTCCAGTAGTGCGCCATGTCCGGGGCCAAAGAGGAGATGACGTTCTCGCTCAGCCCGACACGATAGAGGACGCCGGCGAACGTATCGGCCAGTTCCCGCTTCCAGATATCCCGTCCCGGCAGTCGCCGATAGGACTTGCGATTGAAATCGGAACGCCCGAATCGCTGCAGGTCACTGAGCGTCTGTCGCTGATCGTCGCCGCCGACGGGGGCCGGATGTTTGGGCGTTGCCGCCAGAAACGCGTTGGACACATCGCCAAAGTAGGCCATTCGCTTGGCGGCGGCGTCGAACGCCGCCGCTTTGTGAGGATGATCTCGCTCGATCCCGTGCCGCAATGCCGTCATCCACAGATCGCGCGTGTCTTTCTCCGACGGATGAAAGCCGCGGCCGTGTATGAGCACAATGGTCTTCTCCATGGCTGAACTCGTCATGGGCGGGGAATCTCAATCGTGCGGTGAGGGACCGGTGATTCGGGTCTCGGGTGGCGATTCGATGTGCACGGGCCAACAAAGGCACACGGCGATAACGCGGCAAACGCCGATTTCTTCCGGAAGGTGATCCTCAAAGTTCTGCGGACGTTGTCCTAAGGCATGGCGGCACAGGAACAAGAGGCGAATCTCCAGCGGCGTCTACTCCCAGGCCGCTGGCTTTGTCGCCGGAAAACGGTGCATCTGAAACAGTTGGTGGCGAACGTGCCAGTCCCCCCCTCTCTCCTCCGCAAAGCCAACAGAAGTGGAGATCTCGAAGCGGGAGAGACTGGGAAAGGCTTCGCCAACTATTGATGCACACTCGACAGCGGCGGTTTGATTCTCTTTTCTCGACGACCTTGATTCCGACGTGTCAGAATCGTGGTTCGACGGCGAAGCCGTCGGCTTGGGATTCTGCGACGGTGCCGCCGTTCGGACCCCAGGCGGAGCATGCGACGGGAACCGTCCACGCTTTGAGAGTCCTGAGGTGTTGGCTAAACTCGGCAGAAAGTCCCCGAAACAGTCCAATTTGCGAAGCCGGCCTCCATGAAACAACCTGCAGTCGTCAATTACGCCCCGGAGAAGGGGAGCGTGGAACTCCGCGAGGTGCCGCGGCCGAGCATCGGTCGCGAGGATGTGCTGCTGGAAGTCGCCGCCGTCGGTGTGTGCGGCAGCGATCTGCATCAATGGACGGCTGATCACAGTTGGCCGGTGAATTACCCCGTCATTCTCGGTCACGAGTTTGGCGGGACGATCACCGAACTCGGTACGGATGTGAAAGGCTGGAAAGAAGGGGATCGGGCTGTGAGCGAGACGGCGGCCATCATCGATCCCCTTAATCCCATGAGCCGCGTCGGCCTGTACAACCTCGATCCAACTCGCAAGGGTTTCGGGTATGGGACGGACGGAGCCATGACGACGACCGTGCGGGTGCCGTCGCGGTGTCTGCACCGTGTGCCGGACAAGCTCCCGTTCGAGCAGGCGTGCCTGACCGAACCGTGCTGCGTGGCCTATAACGCGACGGTGATGAACTCATCGATCCGTCCCGGCGACCGGGTCGTGGTGCTCGGTCCCGGACCGATCGGTCTGTTGTGTGCCGCCATGGCCCGGTTGTGCGGAGCGCAAGTCGCTGTCGCCGGACTGGAACGGGATCGCGGGCGTCTGGAGATCGCGCGGCAGTACGGGTGCGAACCGATTGTGGAAGGGCTGAAGGAGTGGGCCAGGGCCCGGGACGGACTGGGCGCCGACGGCGTGATCGACGCGGCTGGTGTCTCGGCCACGCTCAAAATGGCAATGGACGTCGTTCGTCCCAACGGGTGGATCAGCAAAGTCGGTTGGGGTCGCGACCCGGTCGGCTTCTCGCTCGACCCCATTGTGCAGAACAACATCCGCCTGCAGGGGAGCTTCAGCCACAACTGGGCCATGTGGGAACGCGTGCTGTGCCTGCTGGCCGACGGACAACTGGATGTGACTCTCATCACCGGCGGCATCTGGCCGTTGGAAGATTGGCACACCGCGTTTGAAACCATGCACAGCGGCGAGATCGCCAAAGCGGTATTGAAGCCGCAGTGACCCGGTGTGCGCGCCCTTGCGGTCTTATTCATCAACTGATTCACTCATCAACTAGCTCCCCATGCCCAAGCTCGCCGTCTTCCCCAAGGCCTACATGGACGACCTGTGCGTCCACGGCACGATGTCGCTCGCGGAGTGGATTGACCTCGCTGCGAAGCTCAAGGTCGACGGCCTGGAGTTCTACACCGGGCTGCTCGACCTCAAGGACCGCTCCCGCTGGAAGGAGTTCCGCCAGCGGACCGAGGACCAGGGGATGACGATCCCCATGATGTGCGCCTCGCCCGACTTTACGCACCCGGACGCGGAGTTTAGGCAGCAGCAGATCGATCAGGAAAAGCGGGACATCGAGATGACGGCCGAACTGGGCGGGTCGTACTGCCGCGTGCTCTCCGGCCAGCGGCGGCCGGAGGTCTCACGTGCGGACGGCATTCGTTACGCCGCGGAGTCGATCGAGGCCTGTCTCCCGTTCGCCGCGGAGCGGGGCGTCACGCTCATCATCGAGAATCATTACAAGGACAACTACTGGACGTACCCGGAGTTCGCCCAGCACATGGATGTGTTCTGCGACCTGGTGGCGGCTGTCGAGGCCCCGAACTTCGGCGTGAACTACGATCCCAGTAACACGATTCTCGCCGGCGAGGACCCGCTCGAACTGCTCGACCGGGTGAAGCACCGCGTCGTCACCATGCACGCCAGCGACCGCTACCTCAAGGAGGGGACGATCGAGGACCTCCGCAAGGAGGAGGACAGCATGGGCTACGCCAAGCGGCTCAGCCACGGCGAGATCGGTAAGGGAATGAACGACTACGACGCCATCTTCTCCACCCTGGCCGGCGTCGGATTCGACAGTTGGATCAGCATCGAGGACGGCGTCGACGGCTTCGACCAGCTCGAGCGCAGCGTCGCGTTCCTCCGCCGCAAGATGGCCGAACACTGGCCCGCATGAGGGGATTCGCCGCACATGTGAAATGCGGGCTACGCTCCGAGTGTTGCGTCGATCCAGCTTGCCAGTGCGCCGTGGACGCGCTCCATTGTCGCTTCCGTCAGTTGTTTGACATCTGAGAGTTTCTCGGCGTTTGCCACATCTGAGCGGGCGAACAGGTAGAACTTGATCTTCGGCTCGGTGCCCGACGGTCGGACAGCGATGCGGATGGTGCATCCGCTGGTGGGAGCCGTCGCGAAAATCAGCAGATCCCCGGACGGGTTCGGGAGGGCGGCGCTCTTCACATTGTCGGGCAGCGAACGGATCTCATGCGTTTTGAAATCGCGGGCCGACTCCAGCGGCAGCCCGGCGAGGTCGACCGGCGGCCGCTCGCGGAACGCGGCCATCAACTGCTGAATCTGCCGGTTGCCTTCCGACCCTTCGCAGGTCTTCGACAGCTGTCCTTCCAGAAAGTAACCATGTTCAATGGACAGTTCGTCGAGGCGGTCCAGCAGGGTTTTCCCTTCGGCCCGCAGTTCAGCCGCACATTCGGCGACGTACAGTGCGGCGACCCCGGCGTCCTTGTCGCGGGCGTATGTGCCAGCCAGATAGCCAAGCGACTCCTCAGCGCCGAACACGAACCGCTCCGGCCCCTCCGCATCAATCGTCTGGCCGATGTACTTGAATCCGACCAGCAGATCATCGATCACCCGCACGTTGTGTGCCTTCGCGATCGCGCCGATCAGCGGCGTCGTTACGAGTGTCTCGACGACAAAATGCTGCGGCGTCAATTCCCCCCGAGCCGCCCGCTTGCTGAGGATGTAGTCGGCGAGCAGCGCGCCAACCTGATTGCCGGTCAGATGAACATACCGGCCGTCGTCCCCCTTGGCACAGACGCCCAGTCGGTCGGCGTCGGGATCGGAGGCCAGAATGATTTCCTGACCGCCCTGCTCCGCCGCATCGATTAACGGGGCGTAGATGACGGTCCGTTCCGGATTCGGAAAATGGTCTGCGACGTGTGGAAAACCGCCGTCCGGCGTCCGGTGCGGCTCGTAAATGTCGATCCCTTCAAAGCCCGCACGCTGCAGAACCGCGTAGCACACCGTCTCACCAACGCCGTGCAGCGGCGAGAAGAGGCCGGGGAGATCGCGCGAGTCCGACAGGCTCATCGCGCCCACCGCCTGCAGAAACGCTTCATCGACGGACTTGCCGATCAATTCGATGCGTCCGTCGCGAACCGCGACTTCAAAATCCATCGTGGGGATCTCGCCGGACTGATAAACGCAGTCGATGATTCCCTTGTCGTGCGGCGGAAGCACCTGGCCACCGGTCGACCAGTAGGCCTTGAAGCCGTTGTCGCTGGGAGGATTGTGCGACGCGGTGATCATCACGCCCGTATCGCAGCCGAGGTGTCGCACCGCAAACGAAAGCGCGGGTGTCGAGCGGTATGACTCAAACAGATAGACTTTCATACCGTGTGCAGCGAACGTGGTCGCCGTCAGTCGCGCGAACTCCTGCGACCGATGCCGCGTGTCGTGTGCCACGACGGCTTTCAACGGCTCAGGAGATTGACGTCCCCCGTTCGCCTGCTTCAGATACCGGGCGAGACCGTCGGCCGATTCGGCAATCGTGCGGGCGTTGATGGTCGCGGAGCCGAAGTCTGCCATCAGTCCGCGGCGGCCTCCCGTGCCGAAGGGAATCACTTCCCAGAACAGGCGGTCCAACTTGTCCCACTGATCCTCCTTAACGAGTTCACGCACCGAGGGGGCATACTGATGATATTGCGGCTCTTTCAGCCAGCGGACCACATTCTGCGCTGCCGACGACGAGAGCTTGCCGTTGCGGACAGCCGTATCGATTTTCGTGAGGACGCCAGCGTTTTCCACAACATCTTGCCTCATGCCGGGTGTGTGGCCTCCAGGAAACAGGAGGCCGATTTCTGTGGCGAATGTAGCAGCAGTCGCGAGACGGTTCTACTCGGTTCATTCAGCCCAGAAGAATAGAAATCCGAAGCGTCAGCGAGAGACCTCCAGGACGCCTCTCGCTGTGACTTCGCGTGACCGGGTTTGACGACCACTCACCCGGAGTGTTTCAATTCTCATTCCGATGTTCGCCTCGTGGCACGTCCGTCTTCGGCGACGAACGCGACCGTGCCAGCAGATGCTCCCCTAGAGCATGCAGTAGCGGATCAATGGTTTGCTGCTGCACATGATGCGGCGGCTCCCAGCGAAACCATTCGTATCCCAGGTGCTCCGTCAGCACGATTTCCACGTCATGGCGGAGTTGGGCCAGGAAGATGATCAGCGACTTGAGCCGCCATTGGCCTCCCGTGTGCGGCTCGCACACCTGATAGTGCAGCTGAAACCGGAATGCTGGATCGAGTTCGATGTCCGTTGCTTGAATGCCTGTTTCTTCTGCGAGCTCACGCAGCGCGCACTGGATCTCGGATTCTCCTGGGTCGACATGCCCTTTGGGCAGATCCCAGCGATCCGCGTGTCTCATCAAGAGAAACTCCCGCACGGGCTCTCCCCGCACCACCAGTACGCCACACGATTTCAGTTCGTTCATTTGTTCCTCATTCCCCTACCAACGGCAGGTTACCCGAAGCAGCTGCGCAGCAGCGTCATCGTAACTCGAATTGCCGGCGATTGAACCTCACTCCAAACATGCTGCGAGTTCATCGGCTTTGGGGTTCTCTCCGCCTTGTCTCAGAGAACTCGCGTTGCGAATGGGCCGAGAAACTGCATCGGCCGGATCGCAGGGGATCGTAGCCCTCCAGCGTTTCCGGGCTGGTCGAGCACACGAAGATCTCGCGACGGAACCCTGTCGAGTGGTATACTTTCCACGGCAAGCGATCTCCCCTTGGTTGACGAATTCCCCCCCCCATGTCCACAGCCGAAATGACTGCCCCGCAAACAGTGGCTCCCGATCTTCAGGTCATCGAAGATGCCACCTGCACATTCTGTGGTTGCGTCTGCGACGACATCGACCTGACAGTCGACCGGTCAAAGAATGAGATCACAGAAGCCAAGCGGGCCTGCGTTCTGGGCAAGGCCTGGTTCTTCAATCACCACATCACTGATCGTCCCGAGGCGACCATTGACGGCCGGCCCGTGACGTATGAAGAGGCCTTCGACCGGGCGGCGGAGATCCTCGCAACCGCTCATTACCCGGTGACCTATGGACTTTCCGACACGACGTGCGAGGCGCAGCGGGTGGCCGTGGCCATTACCGACTGGATCGGCGGGACGGTCGACACCACGACCTCGGTCTGCCACGGCCCGTCCGGCATGGCGTTTCAGTCCATCGGCGAGGTGACCTGTACGCTGGGTGAAGTCAAAAACCGAG
>JAHBXU010000139.1 GCA_019636315.1 Planctomycetaceae bacterium
GAGCTGCTTAAGCTTCTCGCCGACATCGTCTGACGCAGACATAAACTTCAAGAGCGCCGGCACAGCCATTGTGCCCACGGCGATGCCCAGCGTGCCGAATAGCCCGGCCAGCGGGTGAATGCTGTTGAGCACGACGCCGATATTGTTCGCCGTCGAACGCAACGCCATACCCAGGCCGCCGCCACCGGCTAAGACGATGGCGAAGTCTTCCGTTGCCCGACTCGCCTCCATCATGGTTTGTTTGTGGCGGTTCATTAGGCCGCTGAAGCCGCCCATTGAACCGGCCAACTCCTGCGTCTTCTGCCGCGCCTGCTGCATGCAGGCGGTTGAAGTGCGAGCTATCTAGCCCGAGCGAAACGGCGATGTCTTGCTCGAGTGCCATTGCCACCTCAAATAGTTTAAAAAACCTCGCGGGGTCGACGGTCCCGCGAGGGCCTGCCGCGCGGCTGTTGAGCCAGTGCCGCGCGGCAGGGTTTGCTCACGCCCCGCGCGGTAGAGCGTCGCGCGGGGACCGGCCAGCCGCGACAAGCGGCTGGGGGAATAAGTGTAGGAACGGCTTCATCGACGGCGTCTTGCGGCAGAAGTTGCCTAGCTCCGCTTGTGATAACGTCTGCCGGCTCATTAGCTCGCTCGCGAGATCGCAAATCGCGGCGCGGTGCAGCCAGATTAGTTCGCTGGCCACGGCTCGGACACGGTTGGCGACGTGCTGGCGTCGTCCCGTGCAGAGTACATGGTTGGCGAGCGTGGCGTCGCTGCTGGATAGCATGTCGTCGTGGCCGAGCAAGTCGGCCACGGCAATTGCTCCTGCGATGCCCACGACGGCTGCGGCGTCGTCGCTGATGGATGCTGGCAAGCTACAATGGCCGCAGCCACCGTAGACGGCAACTTCCGTCGGCACGACGCCGAATGCCAGCGCGACGACGGCATGCGCGGCCTCATGGATTGCAACGGAAGTGTTATCGATCATCGCGAGAACTGCTCTTCGGCCGCGGGAATTTCCACGCTGATGTGTTTCAACTCACTCAGCACGTCGGCGTGCTGGTTGAGCAGATCCGCGACGTCGGAGAAGGGTGTGGGAGAGGAGTAGATTTGCGGGAGCTGCTGGCAAATGTGCGTCCAGGCATGGATTTGCGAGTCCCGGCGCGCGGCACGCTGGCGAATGCGATCTAGCTCGGTCTCGGAAGAGTGATGTGAGGCGGGATCGGCGTCGAACCAGTCGTTCTGCAAGCGGCTGACGGCCGCCAGCCCTTGCTGGCGCAACTGCTCGATTAAGCTCGCCGCTGGACACAACCTCCGGACTTCGCGCTCCAGTAGATCGCGCTCCGTGTCGAGCCGCCGCCGCTCGCGGGATAGTTCGTACTGAAGTTGCTGGTGCTCCCGCTTAAGTGCGAGGTATTCACAATCGTGCAGTCGCCGGCCGGCGTCGCGAGCAGCGGCCTGCAATTGGTCGATCGCTGCGGCGGATGCGCTGAGGTGCTTATTCAGCTTGGCGGCGGCGGAAGCGTGAGAGGAATTAAACATTGGCGGCTCCAGGAGGGTGGTACTAATCAATTGTGGCGCAAGGTCGCCGCTGCACAATGGCGAACACGCCTTGCTTACAACACTGGGTGAAGAAAGTGTTGTAAGCCGCCGCCGGCGCTGGATTGCGTCAGCCGGGGCAAGCCGCTTGATCGGCTCGCTGCAATCGCGGCATGTGCCGTAGCGAATAACGACGCGGCCCGTGCGCCGGCTCGTCCGCCATCGGATGGAATGGTGCTCACACATCGCGATTGTCACGGCTCGCCCTCCCGTGCGGCAATCCCGCGGCGAAGCCAGGAGCACACGCCCCCATCAGGGTCGAACTCGTCCTGCAACTCACGCAGGTCTTTGAGCGTCCATGATGAAGCGAATCGCGGCCCGAAGAATCGGAGATTGCGGATGGCTCGGTTCCGGTCTCCGTCGCATTCGCGCAGGTATCGGGAGATGGCCGCGGTTAGTTGTCGGACTCGCTGGCGTTTGGGTCTCGGCATGTCAATAGCCTCTATTGATGCGATAGGACTCGGTGACAGGACCGCAGTCGATCACGCGGTCCCGATCCCCGCCGGCCGCCATCAGCCGGGGGATCATGGTGTCGCGCAACCCGTCCTCCAGTGTGTAGAACAGGACCTGCCCCCGCGGGCATGAGGCGCCGTCGGGAAAGGGGGTCCCCGTCGAAACCCTCGCGGAGATGTCGATCAGGACTGTCGTTTTCCCAAGCCCCGGATCGCCACTCAGGATGACCAACTTCCCCCGCGGCAATCGCCCCTTCCAGAGCCATTGGATCGGGATCGGTTCGACCTCGGAATACTTCGTTAGTCGCCATCCGGTCCCCGGCGCAGGCGGGGCCTTGGGATCTGCCTTTGCGGACGCCTGATCTTTCCGGATGAGCGCCTCGACCGACTTCGTCACCTGAGCATCAGGCATTGGCGGCCGGCATCTCCTCGACCAGTCGAGCGCCAGTTGCGGCAGGTCCGTCGTCGCCCCATGCTCTGCCAGGTGCATTCCCACCAGGTGACACAACGCCTGATTGCGATGGCCCTCGCTCGCCCCCGGATGCGTCCGTAGTCCGTGCGGAATTTCGATCGAGGGTGACGCCCCGTTCGTCCCCTGCAGGGCCTGCAGGAGCCATTGCGGAGGATCAGGGAGGCAATCAGGCCCTCCATCCAGTTCCGTCAGCCAGTTGTATGACGATCCGTTGACGACGCTGGGACAGGCGAGGACATAACCGCCGGTCGCGCGGGTGTCGACATGTTCGGCGATGCGTCCCGCCGTGTTCCTCATCAATCCAGACGGATCGATGAAGTAGTGATGGCGCCCGCCCCGTGGGGTCGATGCCGTCGGCGCGGCGGCCAGCTCCAACTCGCGGTCAGGGTCCGCCGGCCATGTCGCGCCGGGATCGACGTCGACCACCAGCAACCCGTCAGTCGAAAGGCCAATGTTGGCGTCCGGCATTTGCGACCACCATCGCTCCACCGTGTCCCAGTCGGTCGTCGCGCTCTTCAGTCCGTCCGCCGTCGCCGGTCGCTTCGCCCCCGGCCGGCAGGGGAACACGCGAAACCCGGAGTCCACCAGATTCAGGGCTTCACCCTGCAGCGTCCTTTTGTGTACCATGTCGATGTAGCTCCATTGCGACGTGTGCGGGACGCCCAGGCTTGAACTGGACGTCCCGCGTCGCGTTGAGGGTCAGAACGTTACAGCCGCGGCGTTGGCCTCGGGGTCCCTCATGAACGAACCGACTCGCGTCCCGCCGCCCTCGGTCTCCTCAATGACAATCGTCCCTTCGACGCCGTAGAGACTCTCGGGATCGATCTGTTCGCCCGGCTTGAGGTCGCGCCAGTAGAGCATCTTGAGCAGCTTCGGGAGTGCCGCCTTGGGCCCGAACTTCGTCGAAGTAATCCGCACCGCCTCAGCGCCGTCGTGCGGACCGCCGACGATGATCCAGATCCACTTGTAGCCCGGCGGCAGGTCCGGACGGTCGTCATTCTGATAGTGCTCGACTCTCACGAAGCGAGCACGATAGACGCCAACGGGGACGCCGCCTGAGCCAACCGTAATTGAGAATGACATGTCTGTAGCTCCGTAGAAAAAGGTTGAGAATGCCTCCCCCCGCGACGTGCGGGAGGAGGCGAAGAGGTCAGTTGCTTGCAGCCAATTCGGGTTGCGGCAAGAAGTGGTCAGCCTCCAGGTGGTGACTCTCTTCGAGAGCAGATTCTGCCCACTGCCGCAAATCTTGCGTCATGCTCCGCAAGATACTCGCGGCCCTCCTGGGCGATTCGTCGATCTCGTCGACAAGATCCTGCACCCGTTGCAGCGCGTTCTGCGACTCATTGAGGGCAGTGCGAAGTCCCTCCCGCAGTTGCTCGACGGTCGCCTCTTCGAGGTCGAAATAGGTTGTCAGTTTCAACAAGGTCGTAAATCCATTGCGACTATCGTTAGGTCCTCGCCTCCGTCGTCGCGGTCGGGGGCGCGGTTGCGGCGGATGCCGCGGTCAAAACGGCCCCGTCGGGACCGGTGTTTTCGATTGCTTCCGTCGCCGCGGCTGCTCTGGCTCCGGCCGGCGTCCGGCCTCGAAGGCGAGCACCGCGTCCAAGCTGATCCGCCAGCGTGGCCGGGTCGCGTCGGGATCGGCGACGTTGAACCCTGCGAGGAGTCCTCGCTCCAGCAGCAGCCGGACGGCGTCGGGCTTGCAACGCCAGCGGCGAGCCAGTTCGGGTGGCGTGAGCGTCACTGCGCCACCTCCTGCTCTCGCGGCTGATCCGCGATCTTCAGCAGTTCCTCGCGATCTCGCTCCAGTCGCCGGGCAATTTCAGCAGCGTCCCGGACGCCCGCGAGAATCCGATTCAGCAGCACGAGCCGCCGGAAATCGGTGTCAGCGTTAGTGTTAGTGGTGGTCACGAGTGCTCGCCTCCGTTTGTGCCGTACACCCTTCCCGCGTGCGTTAGGATTTCCGTTAGCGATTTCGCGAAACCGTTAGCGCCGGAAACGCAAAAGAGCCGAGAAAACAAGGGTTTTCCCGACTCTCAGAATTCTGAAAAAATCTCGGCTAGCGTTAGCCGGCCGTTAGCCGTTAGTCCGATTTCTTGTCAGCGGCCCGCCATGCCTTCCATGTCTCGGTCTGTCTGATCCGACTGTCCGTCACGCCCAGCAACTCTGCCCACCGGGTAGCCTTCCAGTGCACCGATTCAGGCTTCACGACGGCGATCTGACGCATCTTCTCGTCAATTCTCTTGTCGCTGCTGTGGGCAATCGCCAACACAGCCCGGTCCGCTGCGCTCATAATCGCAGCCAGTCCGGGTTCAGCGGCTGGCTCCGTCGCAACTGGTGGGCCGTGTGGCTCCACACCAGACGCCAGTTCCGTCGCCACCTGTCGCGACACTCCCGCCGCATCCGGCAGTTCCAACGATCGCAGCACAGCAGGCCGATCGTCGTTCAGCACCTCGACAGCCCGAGTTGTCACGACGGCGAGCGGACGCATTTGCTCCAACGCTTCGTACCACGCGCACTGCGGCGTCGATGACGCATCACCCAGCAATTCCCCTGCCCGTCTCGCCAGAGCCACGTATCGGTCGATTGCCGGTTGTCCTCCCCAGTCGCTGCCGACGGACGTCATCGACCGGCAGTCGCCGTTGTACGTCCACCGCAACGTCACGTCGCCGCACCCGTGAAACTGGTCGGCGAGCACAAGCCATTCGTTCTGGTTGCTCATGCTGCCCCCCCTTCCGGCCAGAGCCATGTCCGGACGTGGTTGACGACCGCATGGAGCCGTTCGTCATCAATCCGCTCCCGGTAGACGGCTGCCATCGAATGGTCGACGTGCCCCATGATGGCATTGACCGCCACCTGATCACGACAGCCGCCGCCGACCGTCTCAAATACGTGCCGCAGGGCGTAGAACCCTACACCCCGCCGCCCGGTGACGCCTTGGGCTTCCAACAGCAGTTCAAACCGCCGCGCGATCGCGTTGATGGTGACGTGGCGGTCTTTAGTCCTCTTGCTCGGACGAACCCGGACGAACCGAGTCCGCCGCGTCGTCAGGAAGCACAGGTCGGCGTCTTCAGGGTCTCGCTCTCGTGGACGCTTGACGACGGCCTCGCGGATCGCTTCGACCGTTTCCGGCCAGAGAGGACAACGGCGCGGCACCTCCGTTTTCGGCCGCGGGAACGTCACCCACGCGGCCTGCAGGTCTACGGCGGATTGCGGGAGCGTCGCGACATCCGTGTTACCGAATCCGCAGTTCACCCCCAGGAGGATCATTGCCCTGAGAGGCTGTGTCGCCGCCGCGATGATTCGTCGGAGTTCATCCGCCTCGAGCATCCGCTCGCCGGCTTCGTTCCGTGCCTTGCGGATAGCCTTCGCAGCCGGCCGGTCAAATGCCTTTCCGTACGCCACCGGCCGATCGATCAGGTGGTTGTCGAACGCATACTTGAACAGCACGCGGCAACGGTTGATCTTGCTCCCCAGCGTGACGACATTGCAGCCGATCGCCAGAGACTTACGGAATGCCTCAAAGTCGTCCGGCCGCAAGTCATCGACTCGCCGCGTCGCCCCAAAGTAGGCGATCAGCTTTTCGCAGGTCCGGAAGTATTCCGCGTAGGAGTGCGGAGACAGTTCACCCCCATCCATCCGGTTCTGCTTGTGGACGATGAAGGCGTTGCACAGGTCGCGGATCGTACACCCCTCGCCGACTCCCATCGGCGGAGGCGTCCGTCCTTCGATCACAAAAGGCCATTCATGGTCGAATCGCGCCTTCGCCTTTTGCCAGTCATCCAGGGGGCCGAAGTAGTACGTTTTTCCCCGGTGCTTCTTGCACCACTGTTTCGCGCCACGGTGCGGCGTGAGAGGAAAATCCCTGTACGGCTTGAGAGAAGTTGCCGACTTGATAGACTTGGCAGCCATGAGCATCACCTCTGACAATTCGATTCAGGTGGTGTCCGGACACCCGGCGGTAGCAGCCGTGCGGGTGTCACTTTCTACACCCGACAGCCTAACGGGTGTAGTTCCGGGTGTAAAGCACCGGGATAGAATCGCAAAGAATTGCGATTTTTAGGCACAGGAGAGGTGGCAGAGTGGCCGATTGTGCAGCACTGGAAATGCTGTGTACCGGAAACGGTACCGGGGGTTCGAATCCCCCCCTCTCCGCTCATATTGCAGTGACGGTGCAGTCATATTGCGGTGGTGTTGGCATAGCTGTGCCGGGGCTCACGCCGCGCTTCTAGGCCAGGCGTAGTCGTGTCGAATTCGAGTTGATTCGACCCGTTCGGCCACGTCAGGAGATCGCCCAGAAGCCTGGGCTGATGAGTTCGGCAAGATTGCCGTCTGGATCGTGGAAGGAGATGCTCTTCGCGCCTCGCGGCCAAGTCACGATGCTTTCGACCACAATGCCTTCCGACTCCAGCTTCGTTCTCCACGGCTCGACGTCTTCCGAGGACATCGAGAATGCAAAGTGAGCCGGAGGTCCGCCCGCGCGGCCGGGGATGATTCCGTTGCCGGTGTCATACGCTTCATCCGCCGCGCCAGTGCGGAACAGGAGCAGCACGTTTTTGCCAGCCACGTCGAGGGCGACCAACCGTTCCGACTCCAGCAATGTGGCAAACCCGAATAACCGGCGGTAGAACGCTGCGGCGACTGCCGGATTGGCCACGTACAGAGCCGTCTTGAGAATGCCGTTGATCTGCATGGCGGCTCCTTAGCGATTGGCCGTCGGGAAGTATTCGATGTGCATTTCCCCGTTGCGTCCGAAATAGATGACGTGACGGCCTGTGATCTGCACGAAGTAGCCAACACAACCGGCAGCCATTGTCTTCCGAATGAAGTCGAGGTAGGTGTGCTCGTTCCGCTGACTTTGGCGAACGGCGGCTTCTACGGCCGACGCGGTAAACTCGACGGCAATGGCGTGGGAGGGATGGGGCGTGGCGACAACCAGCGAGTCGCCATCGACCATGTAATAGGTGATTTCACGACGGCTGTAGTCCGCGTGATACCGCTCCACGCCAATTTGGGCGAGCCTGCCGACGATGTCCGGAAAGGCAACCTCTCCGGTCAATGCCCCCTGTGCGCACCCTTGAATCACCTGTGTTTGTTCGACATTCATGATTTCTCTCTTGTGGTTCGTAAGTCTCGATTCAATCGACTGGCAGGACTTTCCAACCATGCCGGCGGACAATGTCCTGGAGCAGATTCACCAGCTTGGTTCTCTCATCTGGCTTCAGATGGCCAAAGAATTCGCGATCATTCTCGTCGGCAAGCTGAGCCAGGACCGGCACGAGCCGCCTTCCGGACACCGTCAGTTCGACCGTTTGGTAGCGTCTGTCACCTTCTGATGCCGAACGCATCGCCAGCTTCTTTTGGCAGAGCCGTTCGACCAGTTTGGAAACGGCTCCGCGCGTCATGCCGATGGCCTCCGCAAGCTGGCTGGGGTTGGCCGCTCCCGTGTCAAACATCTGCCGCAGGAGAACCCACTCCGCAACCGTGACGTCTTGAGCCTCGACCTTTTTCGCGAATGCATGCGAGACATGGTTCGAGACGTACCGCAGCCAGTATCCCGCGTGAGTTTCCAGCGTGCTTGCCGATTTCATCCCCCCCCCCCCGCCCCTCAGTTAGTTTCCTAGGAAACCATATCGGCGGATTGTGGGTGTGTCAACAATGAAATCCGGGACCAGCGAAGTCCAAGGCGAGTCGCAGCGAAGTTCAGTCGGCGAACGTGATTTCGCTTAAGCTGCAGAGAAGCCATGCTTTAAGTCGACTTCCCAACCACTTGCTCCGGCAATAAAAAGTTCAAACGGCGTCCTGTCCTCTCCGCTTGAGGAACCGGGGATAACGCTCGGAGCAGGGGTTTGTTGTCACGTCGTGACTCACCCGGACTGTTTTGGTTCCGGTGTGCGACGCAG
>JAHBXU010000014.1 GCA_019636315.1 Planctomycetaceae bacterium
TGATCCGGATCATCGCTGGCTCACAGAGGGACGCATGAGATTGCTTGAAGACACTGTTGATGAGAAAGACGATGTTGATGAGAAACGTCGTCACCCAACGCGTTAGCGGGGATCGAAGGACAAGCGATTCCCCCGCGCTGACGCTTCGGTTTTCCTCCACATTTGGATGACCCGCGAAGTCAACCACCCCTCGGACCGGCCGGGCCGGTCCCGAGTCGCGGCACACTCGGACTCGCTGCAAGCGTCCGCTGCTGATTCGAACGACGTCACGGATTGGCTCTTCTTTTGAACAGGTCGAACGACGGCAACTGCAATTGCGGCTCGCGTTCTTTCCGTTGCATGTCGATTTCCGCGTGCAGCGTGAGCTCGGTCCCGGTCTTGGTGATGTCGGCCGATGTGCCGCGGAACCATTCCAGAAGCGGAGCGCGGTAGTCGGCAGGCACCCGATCATCGATCGGCCAGGCCGTCGAACGCCAGGCGACGCTGCCGTTGTGCTCATGAAGGGCGTATTCTCCGCCCAGCGAGCACACGAGCCGCGTGTCGAGCAATCGGTTAGCGATGGTGAACGACTGGTCCTTGGGGACGCGCAGTTGTTGTGACAGCACGTGCAGGAGCCGCGCATTCCCCAGCGACGCCTGGTAAGCGCGCGAGTAACTCAGCGAGGCGACCCAGTCGGCCAGTTGCGATTGCTGCAAGTTCCCGATGTTCAAACGGATCTGAGCGGGGTTCTCCGCGGGGACCGGCTGCAAATGGGCCGCTGCATCGGCCAGGACGTCCCTGTTGAACGACAACGCCGAGAACCCGTTCCCCTGCCAGCGCCAAAGTCCCGCCGGCAGTGGTGAGAATCCCGCGGCGTCGGGTGGAGGCATCAAGGGGAGCAAATCGAGCAGCCCCAGTTTGGGCCACGCTCCCAGGTAACTCGGTGTGGTTCGCAAGATCCTCAAGAGCTGAAATCGCCCGGACGGAACAATTGCAGAACCGACCGGTGCATCCTGGACGCCGCCGAAGACCTGGTGAGCCGCGATGTTGGGCCAGCGCGTCCCCCCTTGAAGCGACATCTGCAGCGTGATCACGTCCGCGGGATTCGACTGAATCTCGACGTCCGCCGGCGGGCCGACCAGCGACAGCAGCCAGCCGTATTTCTGCTCGGCAAACGGTGAAACGTTGCCATCAATAACAACTCGCTCCATACGCTCGCCGGGAAGGGCATACCGCTTGATGCCGACCATCAAGGGGTCCATCTGCTGCCATTGCGACTGGAAGAAGGCCGCCGATCGCTCCAATTGAGTGGCTTCGCCCCGCGTGATGGCATTGATCTCCAGATCGGGGATTGGTGTCGAGAACGCTCTGAAGTTCGACTCGGCCGTCGCAGGTTCCGGCGGCGCCGGCGTGCCCGATGCCGGACGCGACTCGGACGTGAGTTGGATGGACCGCACAGGGCGGCCCGATTCCGGCGCGGCATTTCCATTCATGCCTGTCCCGATGTCGAGCGGAAACGAACGCGGCAGAAATCCGCCGGCAATCAAGTCCTGAATGTTGGACGGCGGACGCCCCTCGCCGGTGGCGGCGAGCGTCGCCAGTTGCAGCAACACAGACTGCGTATCCTGTCGCTGGCGGCGCGACAACCCAATCTGATACTGCGGGCTGACGAGGCCCCCGAAGAACGGCGTTGAGAAATACGCGAAGATCGTATCCTCTCGCGACAGCGGCATGGCCTCGCGGGCATGTTGGAACTCGCGCGACGCAGCCAGCGATCCGCGTCCCGCACCGGCTTCAAAAAATCGAGCGACGATCGCCCGGGACGTCGTCACCAGATGATAATTCCCGTCCGCCGCATAGTAAGAGCGAAGCCGATTGTCGGGCGTCGACAGATACGATACATCGCGGCCGCCGATCGACACCGTCTCCAGCTTTGCCCCGTTCGCTTGCTCAACACGGAGAAACGTCGCCCGATCCTGATCGAAGTTGGCTCGCAGAGCATCGCTGTTCTTCGCCTCAAACAGCACGCCCAGCGCGGCTCCTTCGCGCAGATATAAGTCCCGCCCAATGAGAGCAACGTCGGAGATAATCTGCGGGCCGAAGAACTCCTTCATCGCGTTCTGTGTGATTGCCAGTTGCGTCTGAACGCGTTCGTCCAGTTGCGCATTGTGGCCCCGCAGCGTGATCATCTGGTTCAGATCGCCCCCATAGTCATCCTTCAGATGATCCATCCAGACATAGTTCTCAAAGCTGCCGAAGCGAATGTAGAAACACTCCTCAGGAACGTGATTGGCAATCGGCTCGACGGCCGCTCCGGCGGGGTCCTCAGAGAACAGGGGGGGCTGCCAGTCGAACGCCGCGGGGACGGGAATGTCCGCCAGTTCCGCAACACTTCCCCGGTCGCGCATGGTGTTGCGAATCGCCGCCAGGCGCAGCTCCTCCGTGCCGAACAGCCGATTGAGAATCTGCTGCAGTTCGCTCGGTTTCTGCTCCTGAATGCGGCTGATGAGCGGAGGCGACATGCCGAGTCGCTGGGAGAGCATTTCGGCAAGGTACGTCTCGACGACCGGCGGATAGTCGCCGTACGACACTTGCGACCGGAGTTCTGCATGGTAGGAACGCCACCACGCCATCAACGATGCCTGATACCCGCGGCCGCGCCGACGCACGGGGGCGATCTGCACGCGCTGCGGCTCCGGAGTCAGCACGGTGATTTCAAACGGCTCAGCGCCACGGAACAGAAATGAAATGCTGATCTGTTCCGGAGCCCCGGCCACATCGATCCCCAGGATCTCGCCGGCCAGTTCTCCCAGCCGACCGGTGCTCATCGCCGGATAGAGCACGCGGTTTTGCGGGTCGATGATCTCGAATCCACGCGATCGCACGAACGCCGGATCGGCGTTCGGATTCAGCGGAACAGAGACATGTGCCACATTGAACGGCTCACCCAGCACGGCCCGCACACGTTGCGCAGGGGCGTTCGCGGGAAGTCCCCAATGACTGGCCAAAACGGCGACGATGACAGCAATGCGATAGGACGACACGGCGGTTCACTCCCTTCTGACGTAGTATGACTCCGACAACCAGTCCAGCCGCGCTCCTTGAGAGTACACAACCCGGCCGCCGGACGCAAAACTTGCCGCCGAGGGGCACTGGCTTCGTGTCATCCGGAAAGGAGTTTGTGGGGCCAGGCAATGCCGCGAGACAGGTGAGCATGGACGCGGTGCGTCAATTCTTGCATCGTGCCCCGGCGACAGCGGCGACGCCATGCCCTTCCTCATCGCACACAACGTTTCAACGGATCCACCACGGGCGGCGGCTCTGAGACTGGCTTTCGCTATTGTGGATCGCATTGGCCCCCGCCAGAATCGCACTCCACTTGCTCCTGAACAGATTGCTCCTGAACAGATCCCCTCATGAATCCGACGGAGCGTGACCGTGCCGCTTTTGAGCATTAAGGACCTTCACGAAGCCGCAGTGCGGATTGCGCCGTTCGCCCGTCAGACGCCCGTGATGACGAGCCGCCGCATCGACGAGTGGCTCGGCTGCGAGGCGTTCTTCAAGTGCGAGAACCTGCAGCGAACCGGGGCGTTCAAGTTCCGTGGGGCCTGCAACGCGGTTTTCAGCCTGGAGGACGAGGAGGCGGCACGGGGAGTGGTCACGCATTCGTCGGGAAATCACGGAGCCGCGCTGGCTGAAGCAGCGCGGCTCAGGGGCATCGCCGCGTATGTCGTGATGCCGGCCAACGCGCCCCCGGTGAAGCGCGCGGCTGTCCTGGAATACGGTGGCATCGTCACCGAGTGCCTACCCACACTCCAGGCCCGCGAGGAGGCCGCCGCACGCATCATCGCCGAGACGGGGGCCACGCTGATCCATCCGTACAACGACTGGCGGATTATCGCCGGCCAGGCGACGGCGGCGGCGGAATTGCATGCGGAGATTCCGGACCTCGATGTCGTCATCTGTCCGGTGGGCGGAGGCGGACTCGCCGCAGGAACGGCGCTCGCCACACATTTTCTGGCCCCGGCTTGCCGCGTCGTTCTGGGTGAACCGCAAGCGGTCAACGACGCCTGGCAGTCCCTGCAACAAGGTCGGATCGTGCCCGTTCAGGCTGGCACAACCATTGCAGACGGACTCAGAACGAGTCTGGGGGAACTGACGTTTCCGGTCCTCCGCGACCATGTGGAACAGATCGTCACGGTGTCGGAAGCGGAGATTGTCACGGCCCTGCGCATGCTGTGGACCAGGATGAAGCTACTCGTTGAACCGTCGTCGGCCGTGGCCGCTGCGGCCGCTTCCCGTGCCCGGTCAAGGCTGGAGGCGCGGCGTGTGGGGATCATCGTCTCCGGCGGCAATGTGGATCTGGACCACCTGCCATGGACGCCCTCATCCGCTCGTACCGGGCCGTGATTTTTTCGTAACGGTTTCTTTCACAAACTGTTGGATTTTTCGCACAAGACTCGTTACAAAAGATATCAAGGTGGGTCGTGGGCCGACTGCCCATCAGGCTGCGCAAGCGGTGAAGTTTTCCGGTTTCTCTCAGGCGAGGCAATTTGAATTACGACGTGGATGCTGTCCCTCATTGGGCAGTGCCCGTCGCGCATGCGTTTGCGCGTGTTTCGCACGAACGAAGTGCGATGGCAGCGATTCAACGTGTCCTGACGGACATAACGAAACCGTGCGGGTTGATCCACAAGAGAATTTCTTAATTCTTTCGATTTTCTGACTCAGGGAGATCACGTCATGGCGCGACACGCACGGCGGAGGCTCGGCTTTACGTTGATTGAGTTGTTGGTGGTGATCGCGATCATCGCGATCCTCATCGCGCTGCTGCTGCCGGCCGTTCAGCAGGCCCGCGAAGCCGCACGACGGACGCAGTGCAAGAACAACCTCAAACAAATCGGCCTGGCACTGCACAACTACCACGACACGTATCTGATGTTCCCGATGTCCATTGAATTGGACACGGACCCGATTATTGCATCGGATGGCGCCATCATCCAGGAGTTCGATAAGACGCAGTGGAGTTGGTGTACGCGGATTTTGCCGTACGTCGAACAGGCGAACCTCTACGAGGCGCTCCACATCAACACTCTGGAGATGTTCCAACTCGCCTTGGACACGGCCAATCCCCAGCGACTGGAGTTGCTCCGGACCCCGCTTGCTGTTTACATGTGCCCGTCGGATCCGACAGGGCCGATCAATCAAAACCGGCCGTATACCGGGTTCTCGCCCGGCAATGAGTATGAGTTCGCCAAAACGAACTATGTGTCGTGCACTGACGGGAACGGTCCCACGTCCGCTACGAACCCTGAGTTCAAGGATTATCCGGGAATCATTAGCGGAAACAGCCGCAATTCCGTCAAGGATATTACCGACGGAACAACAAACACGATCATGGTGGGCGAGCGGGGATCGTTTCACATCAAAGTCCGCAGTTCGGATGATGATAACAAAGGTCCCTGGGCAGGCGTGTGGGTCGCAGGAGAACTCAATGCGGTCGAGGGTGAGATCAGCGATCAACGTGCGTTCACAGCTGTGACTACAGCGCGCATGCACGACGGATTTCATGGGGGAACGGATGCCGGAGATCAGACTTGGAGTGCTCTCCGGAGTTTTTCCAGTCCTCATACCGGAGGGGCGCACTTCTGCATGGGAGATGGTTCCGTCCGGTTCATCAGCGAAAACATTGGCTATCAGGCTGTTACACCGGCCCCTCAACCGCCAGCCCAGGTCTATAACCTGCTGGGTGGGATGGGCGATGGTCAGGTGCTCGGCGAGTTCTGAGAACGCCACGGCGCCTGAGCAGTTTGAGTTCTGTGGATTCTCCTCCCGGCTGACGGCTTCGCCTCAGCCGGGAGGCATCCATTTTAGATTGTGGAGCGTTCTGAAGAAGGAAGCGCAGAAAATGTCTCTGAGTCATTCCCTTCGCCCCTGTTGGGTCACCCGCGCGGTATTCACCGTCTCCACCGTCGTCCTGGTGGGAATGACCGGGTGTTCCAAAGAGACGCCGGAAACCTCGTATCATGCGTACCGCCAGCGCAAAACTGAGTTTCAGGAGTTGCTCACCAAGCTCGGAGGGACTGCAGAACAAGAGCAATTTCGAGTGGCCGGTTATGAGGGGCGAGCGTGGAAAATCCACCTGAACGGAGCACAGTTCTCGCCTGAAGAAGGCATGCAACTGATCACCAGCTTGAAGCCGGCGGGACGCATCGCCGCGATCAATTTCAGCGGTTCGTCTCTGACGGATGAGCAGTTGATTCAGTTTGATGCCGACAGCAGCGGCTACACGGTGATGGATCTCGACCTTAGTAACACAGCGATCACCGATGCCTCCATCGATAAGCTGAGTCACTTCATGGCGCTGAGGAACGTCAATCTGAATGGCACGCAGGTGAGCAAGGCGGCCGTCGATCGATGGCTGGATCGCCGGCGTCAAATCCCGAAACTTCCAGCCATCTTTCGCAACCCCAAAGTCACCATGTAATACCGCCCGTACAGCCAGGGAGAGCTTGTTCTGTGGGGCGGTGGCGCTGGACAATTCCCCAAATGTCCGCAGTGCGGGCCCTACGATTGCGGCTCCATTGATGTCGACATGAGGGATGCCATGCCGTCATCGGACTTCAACAAGGTCGAGCGATAATGGATGGACCGCGAAGATCGGCAGCGGCAATTCCAGACGAGGTGAGCTAACGCGTGACTTCCGCACTTGGCTCAGTTGTAGGGTGGGTGGAGTCCGCAGCTTCTCACGTGTGTTGGGTTCCGCAAGCCGTCCTTCGAGAAATCAGCACGCAACGACCTACGCGCCCGAACTGCGGACGTAACCCACCAGGTGCACGCGGTTTGCTTCACTCACCCTGCACCCAGACCCAACAAACGCGTTTCATGGCGAGGTGATCGAACTCGTGGCTTCCGCTCGTGGCGCAGTGGTTCAGGCGGACTCCAGCGCGGGGCGGGACCAGGTCGCCGATCCATCGCACCCCGGCGGCCTGCGGAATGCCGTCATGCTGCTGGTCGAGTTGCTGCTCGTGCTGGGCGTCGTGCACTTGTATGACATCGAAGGGCGGCGGCAACTGCTTCCCGTCCTCGGGCTGATCTTCGCCGGGGCGCTCGTGCACTCCCAGTTGCCGCGACATTGGCGGCTGCCATTTTTCGCCGCGCTGTCGATGGGCACCATTTTGTTCGTCCTCGGTCTTGCCGGTGGTGCAACGGTGCTGGCCGTCGGCGGCGGACTGATCGCGCTCTGCTCTCTGCCGGTCCCGTTTGTGGTCCGCGTGGCACTGCTTGTCGTCGCGGGAGCCGCACTGGTGACGGTGCGAGCCGTCAGCGACTCTCCCGTCTGGGTGGTCGTCGGGGCGATGTTCATGTTTCGCCTGGCGATTTACCTGTACGACACTCGCCGCACGACGTCCCGTCCGCCCCTGGCGCAAACCGTGTCGTACTTCTTCATGGCACCCAACGTCACCTTCCCGTTCTTTCCCGTCGTCGACTATCGCACGTTCTGCGACACGTACAACAACGAGAACACCGCCATCATCTCCCAGCGCGGCACAAGCTGGATGCTGCGGGGCATCCTGCATCTGCTGATGTACCGGTTCATCAAGATGAACCTCATTGCGGAGCCGTGGGAACTCCAGAATATCCAGTCGGTCGCGTTGTTTCTCATCGCGAACTATGGCCTGTATCTGCAGGTTTCCGGACAGTTCCATCTGATCACGGGCATGCTGCACCTGTTCGGCTTCAACCTGCCTCGCACCCACGACAACTACTTCCTGGCGTCGAGCGTCAACGATATCTGGCGGCGGATCAACATCTACTG
The DNA here is from genome assembly GCA_019636315.1 of Planctomycetaceae bacterium. GTDB lineage: Bacteria > Planctomycetota > Planctomycetia > Planctomycetales > Planctomycetaceae > JAHBXU01. Next base: position 7,799 of record JAHBXU010000014.1, read on the forward strand.
GAAGGACTTCCTGCAGAAGCTGTTCTTCTTTCCGTGCTTCTTCGCGTTGCGGCGGCGAGGAATCGGTGCACCGGCCGCGATCGTCTGCGGCGTGCTGCTCGTGTTCGTCGCGACCTGGCTGCTTCACTCCTGGCAGACATTCTGGTTGTTGGGTGAGTTTCCGCTGCAGGCACAGGACGCCGTTTTGTGGTTGGGTGTGGGGGTCCTGGTCGCGGCCAACTCTCTCCTCGAGTATCGTCGCGCCAGGCATCCAGTACGGGCAAAGCAAAGTCCGACCTGGGGGGACGATCTGAAGCATGCGGCCATGACCGTCGGCATGCTGATTTCCGTAAGCCTGTTCTGGGTCGCATGGACCCGACCGGGACTTCTGACGCAGACAGCCGCGCTCCTTGGAGAGCTGCCGGGTTCCAGCCGCGGGATTGTCAGCGTGCCACTGTGTCTCGCGGGACTGGTCATCGGTGGTGCGGCAGCTCGCGCGACCTTGAGACGGCTCGATGCAGCGCGGCTCTTTGCGCGACGGCTGACGTTTCAGGACACGTTTGCCGTGCACGCCGTGGTGCTGGGCGGCATGGTCGCCGTTGGTCTGCCGTGGTTTTCTGCGGTCCTTCCGGACGGCGCGAATCTCGCGCTGCAGAATTTTCGGTCCGACATCTACTTCCAGCAGGACCCACTGGCGCAGCTGCAGAGTTACTATGAGGATCTCAACACGGTGACGGTCCAGTCGGGTCCGCTGCTGACGGCGCTCACTCCGCAGGAGACCCACAGGCAGCGTGGTGGGGACGAGTTTCTCACCATCACGCGCCGCGTGAACCCCTGGATGGGACGCGAGCCGATTCCCGGATGGAAGGGTGAGCTGGCGGGTCACACGATCGCGATCAATTCGCACGGGATGCGTGACCGGGCGACCGTCACGCTCAGGAAGCCGGCCGAGACCGTGCGGATTGCGCTCGTCGGATCGAGCGTGGTGATGGGCTACGCCGTCGCGGACGACGAGGTCTTCGGCCTGGAATTTGAGCGGCTGCTCAACAAAAACCGAAACGACGACTTGCCGCGCATCGAGGTGCTGAATTTCGGCATGGGAGGACAGGGTCCACTGCACCGCGTCGCGCTGGTCGAACAGAAGGTGATGGCCTTTCAGCCGGACGCGATCTTCTACTTCGCGCATCAGGATGAACTGCGGAGCTCACTCTCACATTTCAGTGGACTGGTGAGCAGCCGTACGCCACTGAAGTATTCGTTTCTCGAAGAGATCGTCCGCGATGCGCGGATCACACCGGAGACGTCGCCCGGGGTGACGCTGGTGCGACTGGGTGAGTCGTCGCGCCTCCGCCGTCTCGTCGGAGGTGCTTACGAAACGCTGGCCGCGGAGTGCCGTCGGAATAACGTCCTGCCGGTCTGGATCTACTTCCCTATTCCGGGGATCCCTGACGCACCCGACCTGGCGCCGGAACTCATCCCGCTGGCGACGGAGGCTGGATTTGTCGTCCTGAACCTCAGCGACTGGCACGCCGGTTACGATCCGATGGCACTGCGATCCGGAAGCGCCGACCACCATTTGAGCGCCGAGGGGCACGAGCTGTTTGCCAACCAATTGTTCGAGGCCGTGTTGCAAAGGCCTGATGCGCTCCCGGACGCAGCACGCGTTTCTCGCTCATCCGATCCGTAGTGCCGTCGTACGAACCGACGCCGCGAAACGGAGTCACAGCCAGAGTTCGACGCGGTCTCGAAGTTCTTTGGGCATGCGGCGGTCCACGGCGCGGCGGATTTGCGCCTCGTGGTAGCGCGTGCTGAAATGCGTGAGGATGATCAACTCGTTCTGAAAGCGTTCGGCCCGCTCGATAATGTCGTCGAGATGCGTGTGCCCGAACTTGTGAATTTTCTCCTTACGATGCTCCGGCCGGTAGAACGTCATTTCGGTGATGAGGACGGTCGATTCGTAGACGGCAGGGAAACCGTCGAGGCCGGCCGGCGCGGTGTCGCCCGTATAGCAGACGATCGGAGTGCGCTGTTCGGCGCTCACTTCCACGCCCGAGAGGCGGATGTCGCGGATCTCATCTCCGGTCAGCCCCTGATATTCCGGCTTGAGTTTTTTCCGGCGTTCCCAGACCACATAGCCCATCGACGGGACGGTGTGCCGCGTCGGAAACGGCGTCACGACGTGCTCCCGGGACAGCTCATATTCGGCCCCCGCTTCGACGCCGATCAACTCGCACAGCATCCGTCCGCGATCGAGCCGCTGCCAGCTGCGGAGCATGCGCTCAACCGGTTCGACGACCTCGGCCGGCATGTAGAGCGTGGGCGGGTCCATCTTCATCATGCGACGTCGCGCGACGTACGCCGGCAGCGCGGCCATGTGATCGAGATGGGCATGGGTGAGGAAGAACGTCTGCGTCCCCATGAATGACCACGGGCTGCCGCCCATGTCGAAACCCAGCTTGAGTTCCGGAATCCGCCAATAGCTCTGGACCGCGGCGCGCGAATACCCTTCGATGGTCAGTCCCTTGTGAATCAGCGATTTGAGCGGCAGGTTGTCAATCATCGGGCGGCGTTTGCAGTCGAATGCGGGGTCCGCAGGATACCGCATCGAGCCACCAGAATCGACGAACCGGGGGACCCGTTCGCCGCAGCCGCGACAGTTCGGGGGCCGCACGTTTGCCGGCAGGAGCGAAGCCTGCTTCGCGAGCCGGCTTGGCCAAGTCACGCGTCCGCCTGGACGTAAGAAACAAAAGAGCCGGATCGAGGCCCTGGTGGGTCGGCGCTCGATCCGGCCGGTCGACTCCATTCTTCCCCCGTGACTACTCTCCGCTGAGCAGTTTCGGCGGTGGGACGAGGGCTGTCAGCCTGGTGAACGCCGATGAGATCTCGGATCGAAGTTGATCGACGGCGAGTCCCCCTGGAACGTGCGTGGATGATCCGCCGCTAACCCATGCAATGGCCTTCATAAGCTCCGTGTCAGCGGCGCTGCCCACGCTCAGCGTATGAATTGTCACACCCGCGTCAGCTGTCAATTTGGCATGAACCAATGTCGACATCTTGGTGTGATAGTTCGGCGAACTTGGACTTAACGAGTAGTCGGCAGTTCCGTCACGGTTGTAGTCGAACAACTCGTTCCAGTTCCATCCGGCGGGGATGGTATACGGCTCGGCAACGTTCGGAACTCCGTCGGTCATCAACAGAATTGTGGGACGCGCTCCTTGTCGGCCATGATTGTAAAGCAGTTCTTTTGCCCGCCAGAGTCCTCCGGCGATATTCGTGGAACTGAGGTATTCCGCTGCCTGCTTGCGGTCCATGATCGTTTTGATCGCGCCGTAATTTCCCGTGATGGGCGATTCACTAATATCGATCGATAGATCGGCATGTGCGACCGAACACTCGATGCGATGCTGTGTATCGTAGCTGACAAGGCCCACATGGTCGCTGAAGCCGAGCCCGTCGAGATAGTCGACGAGATCTTGCACACCGAGCTTCACGGCGTGGAATGGATAGTGCGGCGTCTTCCACAAGTCAGGCGTCTGGTTCGCACGCGACTGCATTTTGAGCAGATAATGTGCAAATGTGATCCCGCCGTACATTTCGCGATAGCCGCCGCGTAGGATGTCGGTGTGGCTGCGGACATAATCGATGAAGGCGTTCCAACTCCCTGAAGGGTAAGGATAGGGCACGTCGATCAAGTTGAAGTAGGCCAGAACGTTCTCGTTGTTGTCCTGGAACTCGATGGCGATCGAAGTTTGTTCGGTCAAGGGCGAGTCAAACCGCTCGCCGTAGCCAGGGCCGTCGCTGCTCTGATTGCAGCCCGATTTGACCCACACACCGGTGATCTGCTTGCCGGCGTTGGTACCAGTGCCGGTGAATGTGCCGGTCTTTCCCTGATTGAGACTGTCGAACTTGTAGTGCGTTCCATCCGCGAACTCGAGCACAACGTTTGACAGATCCTTGGAGGACTCGATGTAAACGCTCGTACCGTCCGACAGAAAGGTTACGGAGATGGTCGGCTTGCAGCCGCTGCCGGATGCGCCGGTGATCGTCACATCCTGCACGAAGATCACCCAAGCGGTATCGATGTCCTTGTTAGCATTGTTGCCCGTGCCGGAGTATGTCCCCGAGGAGTCGTCGACGCTAAGCGTCTGAGTCGTGCCGTCAGTGTAGTCCAGCTTGATCTTCTGGTACGGCTGGTCGGAGTTGACGGTGATTTCGTTGAACTTGAACGTGACGTCCACAACCGGATCTCCCTCATTCTCGGACGGCGGGCTGTAGACGGTGATATGCTTCGGTGTCTCGGTCATCGTGCCGGTGTCAATCGGCTGCAGCGTCTCAAAGACTTCGGTCAGGTTGTTTTCGATCGCCTCATAGCCCAGATCGTCAATGGACTCCTGTTTAAATAGACTGAGATTGCACATCGACGCCGAGAAATCGATGACGGCGACGATATCGCGGGCGTCAACATAGGCGACGGCGTCGTTATGCAGTTCGGTCGGACCATTGCCGAACACGCCAGCAAAAATCACCGGGACTTTGGCGTCGGGCGCGGTGGGATCTGCGTTGTCGCGGCGGGCGGCCACTTTGACCACATTCGCTGGCATCGCACCCCATTGAATCTGGAACTGACCATTCTCGGTATTCTGCGTCCGCCGGCCGAAGGATACATCCAGATTGGGATCAATGTATGACCCATTCAACAGAGCGACATTTGCGGCCACCTGTCGGGCCGATGAAACAGCGTAGGCCGTCACGTCCTCGACGTCCGGGCCAGCGGTGGCAATCGAGCTGTTGATCTCGATGATCGCCGCCATCGCCGCGGCATCCACCGCGTTCTGCATTTTCGTTTCCTCCAGCGCCAAAGACCCGATGTCAATGCAGAGCGTGACAAAGGCCATCAACGTCATCAGACAGAAGAACGCCAGGACCATGAAGGCCCCTTTGCGTTTCGAGAACCCATTGGCCGCGTCGTCGCGGCCGTCAACCCTTACCAGAAAGCGCTTCATCGGGAGCAACCTCCAAGGACCACGATCGTGAACACCATCCCGCCCCTTACGGCGCCGCGGTACACCTCTCGGTTCGAATCGATTACAGCTTGCGCCAGGCGCACCGACTCCGTCAGATCGATCGGAGACGCGAACCAGGACAGCATCGGTTCGACCGCAAGCGGGCAGCGGGCCCACATCAGAAAGGCATAAAAACACTAAAAGACGATTTGCGTTTGTCAATTACCTTTCTTCAACAAATACAAGATGATGCGTGGCGTCAACGCACGCTGTTTCTTAAGGCATCACCTTGCAAACGCCTGACTCCGGAGGGCAACACGCTGCACAATGACAAGAGGAAGTTTCAAAACCTCTTCAAGATGGTGTACAGGCAACCGAGGTGCACGAAGCTTTCGAACAGTTCGGGATAGTATTCCCAGCGGGTGATCAGGCGGCGGCAGTTGTGCAGCCAGCTAATCGTCCGCTCGACTTTATAACGTCGTTTGTATCTGCGCAGGGGTCGGCCGTCTTGTGTCGGCGGCTTGGTGCGGTTGGTGCGGTGCGGGCAAATGAACTCGATGCCGCGCAGGCCCAGCGTCTCGCGGAGCCAGTCGGCGTCGGCCGCTTTGTCGTACATCAGCCGCTGCGGTTTGCGGCGCGTGACCCGGTCGTCGACGAGCGTCTCGACGGCGTGCACTTCGGAGACATTGGCGGCGACGGTCATCGCCGAGAGCGGCGTGCCTTCGCCATCGACCAGCAGCATCACGGTCGTGCCTTTGCGGCCGCAAGCGACCTCGGCGCCCCCCCCCTGTGTTGCGATGAAAAAGGGGCCCGTGAAAACGAGCCGTCGCCGATCGCCTCCTCCCAGTGGAGCCCCTTGAGCCGGTCGAGTTTTCCGAGCACTCGCTTCCAGGCTTCGAGAAATACACCACTGTCGGTCCATGCCCGCAGTCGCCGCCAGCAGGTTGAAGGAGAGGGATATCGCTCTGGTAAATCTTGCCAACGCGCGCCGCTGGCGAGGATCCAGAGAATGCCCTCCAGGCACGGCCGCGGCTCGTGCGGTGGACGTCCCCCGGCGGGCGACGGCTTCGGCTTCGGAAACAGATCGGCGATCAGAAGCCATTGGGAATCATTCAGAAACGCTTTCGGGGCCGTCCTGGACCCTGTCGTGTTCCGCCCTCGACGTGGCGGCCACTTCAACAGGGTAATGAGCATGTGAGTGCCTCCTTTCACTCACACGGTATGCAATTCGCTTGCCAGAGTGTTCAGTACTTATAGGGGTTTTGAAATCTCCTCATAGAGAGTTATGCAAATTCGGGTGGTTGGTTCATATTCTATGTGGAGTCGTTTAGCGATGGGGTGATCTCTGCGGTTCCCAGTTGTAATTGTGACTTGGACGTCGAACAGCATGATGATGCGTCACAGATCGCGAAACGACTCTTGCGATCGCTGATCCCAATCAAGAGTCGGGAGCATGGGCGACTTGAGTCTGTAGAGTTTCGAGTTGTCCTGCAATCTGGACGAGAAGCAGTCGTGTTGTTGATCGCGCCATTAGGCGATCAGGTCCACTTTCAGTTGGAAGGGACGGACTGTATATACGCCAGCTCGAACGTGCAAGAAACAGGTGATGCATTGCAGGCCGCATTATTGTGGTGCTCTAATCGAGGCAGCCAGGCAGGTCTGGCTGTGCCGGACGCGGAGTGTGATCTGGTTCGGTGTTAGGGGCGGCTGTTGATCGTCACCGACGGAGTGCGCTCCGGACGGACACGTTCTATGACCGGGTGGGCCGCGTCGTGGCCACGGGGGACCTGGCGGGGGGCACGTCCACCGAGCTGGCCTATGACGGCGCGGGTCGGCAGTACCAGTCCCGCACCGTGCTGCAGCTGGAGTCGACGAAGTATTCCAGCGGCGCGTTCAATTACCGCGATCCAAAGCCGCACCCTGCGCGCTCGTCGATGTCCGGCGGGGACGACCAGGTCGTGCTGCTCGCGCACAGCGAGTTCGACGCGGCCGGCCACGCTATCGGCCAGCACACGTACGAGATGATCCACAATGACACGGGCGCCAACCTGGGCATCGACCTCTCGAACAATGACGACTACGTCCGCCGCACGGTGTACTCGTGGTACGACGACGCCCACCGCCTCATCGCCACCGGCGACTACGGCTCGGGGGACACGGCGGCCGGCGCCGGGAAATGGAAATACGCCGCCGTCCCCGCGCGGCCCGGCTCGGCTCCGGGATCGAGCAGTGACACGGTGCTCGTCACCCAGTACGCTTACGAGAGCCACACGGCGTGGCTCAGCACCGTCACCGACGGGGCGGGACGCCGGACCAGGACATTCTATGACGACCTGGGCCGCACGGTGTTCGTGGCGGAGAATTTTGATGATTTCACGCCGTCCAACCTGTCCACGATCTCCGACGGCGGCGATTCGTCCAAGGACCGCGTTACGAAGACCGAATACAACGGCCTGGGCCAGACGACGAAACTCATCGCCTATAATGGCTCGTCGAGCGATGCCCAGACGACGCAGTACCTGTACGAGGATGCGGTCGACGCTTCGCGGGTGACCAATACCATCTACCCCGACTCGTCCGACACGACCTCCTCCGGGAGCGACCAGGTGAAAGTGGCTTACAACGTCGATGGTTCCGTCGCCACCCGTACCGACCAGCGGGGGACGGTCATCGCGTTCAGCTACGACAATCTCCGCAGGCCGCAGTCGCAGAAGGTGACGAACCTCGGCGGCGCGACGGACGGCGCCATCCGCTCGATCACGACCAAGTACGACACGCTGGGCCGGGTGTCGAAACTCACTTCCCACGGCAACCAGACCGACAACCCCGACGACGCGACCAGCATCCAGAACCAGGTGGTCTACACCTACAACCATCTCAGCCAGATCACCCAGAGCGAGCAGTCCCACCAGGGCGCCGTGTCGAGTTCGCCCAGTGTGCAGTACGCGTACGCCACGTCGGCGAGCGGCGGCGTGTTCAATAACGACATCCGCCCGATTACGACCACCTACCCTTCAGGCCGCGTGCTGTTCTACGGCTACTCGACGCTCGACGGCCTCGAAGACCGCCTTTCCATCCCCCGGGTGCTCCGCGAAACCGACGTCAACGGCGCGATCCTGGTCGACTACCCCCATCTGGGCAGCGGCAGAACGGTCATCACCGACTACCAGCAACCGGATTTGAAGCTGGACCACTACGGCGGCACGAGCGGCACCTACGCCGGCCTCGACCGCTTCGGTCGCACGATCGACCACCGCTGGTACGATTATACGAGCGGCACGGTGGACCGCGCGCGGTACTATTACGGGTACGACTATGCTTCCAATCGCACGTGGAAGGAAGACCCGGTGGCCGCGGCGAATACCGTCGACCTGGACGACCTGTACGCCTATGACGGCCTCCACCGGCTGACCGCGGCTGAGCGAGGGGACCTCAACGGCGGCAAGACGGCCATCAGCACGCTGGCCTTCGCGCAAGGCTACGGCCTCGACCAGCTCAACAACTGGGCGAATTTCACCGAGGACGACGACGGTGATGCGATGCTGGACCTCGACCAGTCCCGCGACCACAACGACGCCAACGAGATCACCGATATCTCCGAGACCATCGGCCCCGCCTGGGCCACCCCCGCCCACGACGCGGCCGGCAACATGACCACCATCCCCCAACCGGCCGCCCCCACCAGCACGTACACTCTGGCGTGGGACGCCTGGAACCGGCTGGTGAAAGTGGCCGACGGCATGAGCACCGTCGCCGAACACGAATACGACGCCCTGAACCGCCGCATCGTGAAGCGCGTGTTCGTCGCCAACTCGCGCGACCACGATGAACATTTCTACCTCTCCGAACAGAACCAAGTCCTCGAAGTCCGCCTCGACTCGTCCTCAAACCCCCAAAAACAGTTCACCTGGGGGACAAGGTTCGTCGACGACCTCGTCCTGCGCACGAGAGACACGGACAACAACGGCTCGCTGGACGAAACAATCTACGCCCTCCAGGACGCGAACTGGCACATCACAGCCGTGGCCCACACCGACGGCTCGATCCTCGAACGCCTGCTTTACGATCCCTACGGCAAGTCCACCATCCTCAACGACGACTTTTCGCTGGACGGTGACGGCGAATCTGACTACGACTGGGAAACCCGTTTCACCAGCCGCGAATTCGACCCCGAAACGGGCCTCCACTACTTCCGCGCCCGGTACTATCACGACCGCTTGGGACGGTTCTTGAGACGGGACCCCGAAGGATATGTGAACGGTGCTAACCTCCATTGTGCCTACTTCCCCCCCACAGGAGTCGATCCCACAGGACTTGTTGGCTCCGGCACTGTACCAACAGGAAACGGGTGCCACGTAAACATGTGGACGGGGCAAAGTGTCTGTTGCGGCACACGGGGAACGAAATGGACGTGTTACGATTTCGTGTGTCACTATCTCAGGCGGAGCGGCACTTCCGTAAGCTTAGGTTTAACTGGGCTATTCGATCAGTGGAAAGACTCTGTGTCGAGTCAGATTGAAGTTATTGAAAACGACATAACGATTACTGAAGCAAAGAAAGTT